>NZ_JBPAOH010000062.1:0-40528 GCF_050875635.1 Tolypothrix sp. VBCCA 56010 | reverse complement strand
AGCGGGGGAGGGGGGGGGAAGCGCCCAGAGGGGGAAGACAAGGGAGATATAGAAATTTCTTTTTTGTCCTCCTTGTCCTCCTTGTCCTCCTTGTCCTCCTTGTCCTCCTTGTCCTCCTTGTCCTCCTTGTCCTCCTTGTCCCCTTGTCCCCTTGTCTCCTTGTCCCCTTGTCCCCTTGTCTCCTTGTCCCCTTGTCAAGAAAGGAAGGTGCAAAAATCTATTGCATTTGCTCAGGGAAAGCACCAGGACGCACAGATAAGTTGATTTTCTGCCCGTTGCGACGCAATTCTAGGCGCACATCAGCCCCGATTTGACTATTTTCTACAGCCTGTTGTACGCTGGCAGAATCGGCAACTGATTGACCATTTAGCTTTTCGATTACATCACCCGCACGTATTCCCGATTTTGCTGCTGGTGAGTTAGGCACAACTTTCATGACTAACACACCTTTATCTTCATTCACGGTCAAACCGCTATTGGGATCTGAGTTAATATTTTGCTTTAACTCAGCTGTCAAAGCCTGCATTTGAATTCCCAGATAAGGATGTTGTACTTTGCCTGTACTTATGAGTTGATTGGAAATGCGTTGCGCTGTATTTATGGGAATCGCAAAACCTAGTCCTTGCGCTCCTTGAATTATAGCAGTATTCATGCCAATTACCTCGCCACGGGCATTCAGCAGAGGTCCGCCAGAGTTACCAGGATTAATTGCGGCATCTGTTTGAATATACTGTACTCGTCGGTCGGGTGCGCCAATTTGATTGCTAGTGCGTCCGGTAGCGCTGATGATGCCGGTAGTTACGGTATTGTCAAGACCAAGGGGATTACCGATCGCGATCGCCCATTGTCCTGGTTGTAGCTGGTCTGAGTTACCCAATTTCAATGTTGGCAAATTTTCGGCTTGAATCTTGACAACAGCGACATCTGTTAACTCATCTTTACCCATCACCTTACCTTGGAAGCTGCGCCCATCTTTGAGTATTACCTTCACCTTATCTGCACCATCGACCACATGGGCATTGGTCAAAATGCGACCATCAGCACCGATAATGAAACCAGAGCCTGTACCCCGTTGCACCCGTTGTTCTGGTGACATTGGTAGTTGAGAACCAAAGAAGCGTCGGAAAGCTGGATCGTTAAATTCCTCTGGTAACTGAGTTTTTACAGTCCGTGAAGCCTCAATTCGTACCACCGCTGTACCGACGTTTTGCACAACCCCGGTGATAAAGTTAGGATCTGTGGAAGCAGGTAAGGGAGGGGCAGCATTTACCGGACTCACTGCCAACTTAGATGCGCTTTGAGATATGTCTTGCTGGTGCGATGCCAAATAACCGCCGGCAAATGTCATACCTGATCCCAGCAGCACCAACGATACATTAAAAGCTGTTTTCTTCCAAGGTGCAGCGTTACCGGTTTGTTGAGAATAAGTGTTAAATTTATCTTTGTCTTGTGGCTGGTTTTGCATTTGTCTGGAAAGATATAAGGTTATCTAGATATAGTCCCAATCTAGATATACATTATGACGTTTGTGTGTCAGGACTGTGGCATCGGTGTGAAAAGGATTATTTATAGTTTTTTAACAGAGTGAAGAGTTTTTTAGCCGGATATTCCTTAGATATACCAGAATAACCTATACAATTTATTAGAGAAGCTACTGAAACTATTTAGGCGATTCATATGGCAACCACATCTAATCTTCAGGTGACAATTTCCCTATCAGATCCGGATTTAGATGAGCAAGAGTTGCAAGCAGAAGTAGAAAATTTGCTACCGCAGGTTAGAGAAGTGGATGGGGTAGAACAAGCAGATTTAGTGGCAGCCACAGAAACTCCGCGAAGTGCAAAGGCTTTCGGTGGCTTTTTGTGGGGAATGTTAAGCGCAGAAATCAAACCAGCTAATATAAAAACTTTGTTTGGATTTTTGAGCGATCGCTTCAGCAACAAACCAATTAAGCTGGTATTAAAAACTCCTGACGGTAGAGAACTCAACTTAGAAGCGGGTAGTCGCAAAGAGTTTGAATTCGCTATGCAGCAAGCGCAGGATTTTCTGAACAATACCAAAAATACATCAAACAGTAAAGATGGCGAAGGTAGCACTGCTGATAGGGGTTAGTGAATATGAGCTTGGTTTAAACCCGCTACCATGTGCTGTCAAAGATGTCAAAGCGATGCAGCGAGTTTTAGTAAACCCAGAAATGGGGAACTTTGCTTTATCAGATATTACGGTGCTGAAAAATCCTCAACGGCAGGATATAGAAGATGCGATCTTTAATCTATTTCACAATCGCCACAAAGATGACCTGCTACTGTTTTACTTTTCTGGGCATGGAATTAAAGATGACAGAGGTAAGCTTTATCTGTCAAGTTGTGCGACTAAAAAACTAAATGGCAAGTTAGTAACGCCCTCAGCCGTCGCTGGTAGTGTTTTGCACGATAATATGAACGATAGCCGCTCTCAAAGACAGGTAATTATCCTAGATTGTTGTTTTAGTGGAGCGATCGCCCAAGGCATGACCGTCAAGGATGATAATAGCGTAAATGTGCAAGAGCAGCTAGGCGGTAAGGGAAGGGCAATCCTCACTTCTTCGACTTCTACCCAGTACTCTTTTGAGCAAGAAGGTTCAGAACTTTCTATTTACACCCGCTATTTGGTAGAAGGCATTGAAAAAGGTGCGGCTGATAAAGATGGGGATGGCTGGATTTCTGTTGATGAACTGCATGAATATGCTAGCAGCAAGGTGCAAGAAGCGGCTCCGGCAATGACTCCTGAGTTTTATCCTGTTAAGGATGGTAGTAAGATTTTACTGGCAAAGTCGCCTAAAGATGACCCAAAGGTAAAATATCGTAAAGAAGTAGAAAGTCGCATGAATCGCGGCAAATTTTCTATCCCTGCTCGTCGTCTGTTAAACTCATTGCGTCTTGAGTTAAAACTTGCCCTGGAAGTTGCTGATGCGATCGAAGCTGAAGTTCAACAACCATATCAGGAGTATCAGCGGAAATTAGAAGAGTATGAGGAAACCCTGCTTGAGGCAATTGAAGCTGAGACAACTTTAAGCGAAACTACGCTCAATGACCTGAGAGACTATCAGCAACATTTAGGGTTGAGGGATGAAGATGTAGCATTAATAGAAGAACGAATTATTGGGCAGCGAAAACCAAGCGCATCCTCAGATCCCCGACTTCTTGGAGAAGTCGGGGATCTGGCTAATCAGTTTGAATTTGATGTGGTGACGGTGAATGCTAAGGGAGAACGCATTAATAGCAGTCGTGGACGAGCCGAATTTTTTACAGAAGACTTGGGTAATGATGTAATTCTGGAGATGGTTGCAATTCCCGGTGGTCAGTTTCTTATGGGTTCACCAGAGAATGAGCTAGAACGAGACGATAGTGAAAGTCCACAGCACACCGTCACCGTTCAACCCTTTTTTATGGGTAAATTTCCGGTCACGCAAGCTCAATGGGGAGCAGTTGCCGTTTCGGAAAAGGTGAAAATTGATTTAGAGCTAGATCCATCCAACTTCAAAGGTGATAATCGACCTGTTGAGCGCGTTTCTTGGAATCATGCAATTGAGTTTTGTGCCAGACTGTCTAACAAGACTGGGAAAAACTATCGCTTGCCCAGTGAGGCAGAGTGGGAATATGCTTGTAGAGCCGGAACAACTACCCCGTTTTATTTTGGTGAAACGATTACAACCGATTTGGCAAACTATAACGGTAACTACACTTATGGCTCAGGGATAAAGGGTCAATATCGTAAGCAAACAACAGATGTGGGAATTTTTCCGCCAAATCCCTTTGGTTTATTTGATATGCATGGTAATATATGTGAATGGTGTCAGGATGAGTGGCATCAAAATTATAACGAAGCGCCCACTGACGGAAGTGCTTGGCTAATTGAGAATGATAATCATTTGATTCGACATCTGCGGGGCGGTTCCTGGCTCTACTATCCTAAATTCTGCCGTTCCGCGTCCCGCCTCAATCATGATAGGGCGGAGCGCGACAACCTCTACCACTATATTGGTTTTCGTGTTGTCTGCGCGGTTGGGAGGACTTAGTAGCCCTTTGCACTTTTTCTTTTTAGCACTCTGCTGTTCTTTTCTTTGCCCTTCTTTCTTGCCTTGCGCTCTGCGCGATCAAAATATTTTTAGATTTTTGGATGAGTTATTTATCTGCAATACGATAAACTTGCGATTTTAGCAAGTGGAGTGTCCGCAATTTTAGGAGTGAAAATAGCGACCTTAACTTGCAGGTCGCAATAATTCCCGTGGAGCGATATACATGCAGTTTACGCTGATTTACATCTAAAATCCAGTAATCAGCAATACCTGACTTAGCATAAGCGATCGCTTTGACTTCGCGATCATATCTCAGACTAGAATCAGCTACTTCAATCAGCATATAGGAATTCTAAATAAGAGCGTGATAACTCTCTTTTTCTCTTTTCTTCTCCTTACGGAGACGCTGCGCGAATGCGCTCTTCGCGTCTTTGCGGTAGCCTCCGGCAACGCCAAGGGCGAACGTTTCTTATTCCTCGCTCAAGTCAAAATTAACCCGTTCATAAATTTCCTGCAAGGAAATTTGAAAATCGAGAGAATTTAATCCTAAAATTGCATCTTCCCCTTCATATTCCTTAAAAATCCATTCTCTGGCTGCTTTTTTAGCAAATTGTTCCACGGAAAAACTATGTTGGTCAATCATAATATATTCCTCAAAGGAAGCAATTGAACGGTAATATTTAAATTTGTCTGTTTTGTCCTAATTTTTAGTAGAATTTGATAAAACTTCAACTATTAATAACGGGTTAGTTATCTTTGTTGTACCAGTTCCTTCATAAACAGGTTTACCTTTGATGACCATAATATCTGGGTAAGTATAGATATGATAATTCGGTATCCATAACTTTACATCAACCATATATATGTCATAATCTTGACCTTGCACCGTAGAAGGAAACTTTCTGCAAAAATTCCCGGCAATTTTATTGTGGTTGGTTGTCTTCGCTGTGATTGGTCTAATTTCTCCATTTATATATTCACTTCTTTCTTCAGCTTTTTCTTCTAATTCCAGATATTCTTCTGGGGTGTAAAAGCGGTTTTCTGTTTGGGAAATCATGATGAATTACCTCATATAGACTAGATTAATTTAAATATAGATTTTTTTGTCCTGAATCTGGATGGAGAGGGTGCGTTACGCTTTGCTAACGCACCCTACGGTTAGTCAGTAAAATTAGGTCGCGCTTTGTGATTTAAGTTCAGCTTTTCTTCTAGCAGCGTCCAATCTTCTTGCTCAATTAAGTTAATTAACTCGTCGAGTTTGTGGCGATATTGTTGTAGGGAATTGAGCAATGCTTGGCGATTATATCGCGCCATCATCAAGCCTAATTCAGGATTTCCGCCACCAACGCGACTTGTATCTCGAAAGCCGGAACTAGCAAATTTTTGGGCTAATTCTAATACTTCTGAGTCAGTTTCACTCATACAAGCAGCAATCAACGAACCACTGACCATTACTGGTAAATGAGAAATCCAACTAACAGCGCGGTCGTGTTGTTCTGGCTGACAATGGTAGATATTAGCATTAAGCGATCGCACAATTGACTCAACAACTTCTATTGCATAAGTTGGTGTTGTCGATATCGGTGTTAACACATAAGGCTTGTTGACAAATAAATTACTTTCTCGCGCTTCTATCCCGTTGTCTGTGTTTCCTGCCATTGGATGTCCGCCAATAAAATTATCCCAAAGTGGAGAAAGCGCTTTCACTATCGGTGCTTTCACCGAACCGACATCAGTAATGATTGTAGAAGGCGACAAATAAGCAATTAATTCCTCAAATTTGGGAATAATAAGCCCTAGAGGTGTGCAAATAAATACCACATCTGCTTTTGACAGCAGACTCATGTCAACTGAAGCTTCGGAAACACTACCGAGGGCGATCGCTTTAGAACAAGTCGATTCACGACGGCTGACTCCTAAAACATGATGTCCTTGCGATCGCAAATCCCAACCCAAAGAACCGCCTATCAATCCCAATCCTAAAATACCAATGTTCATCTGTGATTTTCACATCGCTTTTACATAATTTCTACATATACCAACTATTAGCCTTGGCATTCGAGGGGTGACATTCATGACTGTAGAGGAATTACTGGAAAAATACGCTTTCGGAGTTACAGACTTTAGTGGGGTTGACCTTTCGGAAGCGAATCTGAGTGGCACTAAACTTAGTGGTGCGAATTTGACCGAAGCTAATTTAAGTGTCGTAAACCTCAGTGGTGCAAATCTCAGTGAAGCAAATTTAAGCTACGCCAAGCTGAATGTAGCAAGATTGAGTGGTGCTAATCTCAGCGATGCGATTCTAAAGGGCGCCAGTCTGAATGTAGCAAATTTAATTCGCGCCGATCTCAGTCGCGCTAATCTCAGATTTGCAACGCTGATTCGCGCTGAGTTAATTCGCGCCAATCTCAGTCACGCTGACCTTTTAGAAGCAAATCTTAGCAGCGCCGATTTACGAGAAGCGACACTGCGTCACGCGGTACTTTGTCGCGCTAATTTGAGTGAGGCGAACCTTAGAGGCGCTTCTTTGACGCAAGCTAATTGCGAGCAAGCTAATTTCAACGTCACTGACCTCAGTCGTACTGACCTAGAAAGTGCAAATTTCCGAGAAGCCGAATTCAGACAAGCGAATCTGAAAGCAGCTAACCTCAAAGGTGCTAACTTGAGTGGAGCGAATCTGCGATGGGCAGATTTAAGCGGTGCGAATCTGCGTTGGGCAGATTTAAGCGAGGCAAAATTGAGTGGCGCAAACTTAATTGGTGCAGACTTGAGTAATGCTAATTTAACCAACGCGAGTTTGGTACACGCCGATTTATCAGAAGCTAAATTAATCAAGGCAGAATGGGTAGGTGCAGATTTAACGGGAGCGACTTTAACTGGGGCAAAACTTTACGCTACCTCACGATTTGGTTTAAAAACCGAAGGTGTAACTTGCGAATGGGTTGACCTGAGTCCGACAGGCGATCGCTCAATTATCCAACATTTTACCTCTGTTGACTCACCAGACTTTTTTAACGAAATTCCGCCGACAATCCGCATTATCGTAGATGCACCCCTAGAACCAGAAGCACATTTTGCCTTAGCTGGCGCTTATTATCAAATATCCCAGCAATATCGGCAACTCAGACAACCCCCTAGCATGGAAATCGGGCGGCGTCGGACTGTTTTCACCTTTCGCGTAGATAGCGACGCAGCTTTATTTCCTACAGCTTACATTGCCATTCTTCCTTTTAAAGATGCCGCAACTACCCAAAGAAATATTCATGCAGTTGTAGAAATAATTAATCGTGAAGATATCTCTACCCAGCGAGAAAATAAGAGCGATCGCGCCAAGCAATTATCTGCTTTGATAGAATCAGCTAGAAATAATGCCGATGTAATTAGACAAATGCAAAAAATTCTAGAAATAGCAGCAAAATTCAACTTCTTCCAAACACCTACCCAAACTATATTAACAAATTCCAGCGCTCACACTTTGATTGTGCATGACCATCCCAACTTTGGGAAAAAATTTCTTAATCGCGGAGCAATTAATCTTTCATATGATGAAAGCTCTAATACATCTGCCAATGTTATACTACCTTCGTTAAACACAATTGTCGATTTCGTTAAAGGATTTCATTATATTAGTTAGTGGATAGTGGTTAGTGGTTAGTGGATGGTGGATAGTGGATAGTGGATAGTGGGAATTTGAAGAGGGGAAAAGGGCAAAGGGGAAATACCCAATGCCCAATGCCCAATGCCCAATGCCCACTATCAACCAACAAATTTAAGGAGAATCAAAAATGCGCGATGGCTTTAATAGAATGATGGGTCGGACTCGCTATGTAGTCTTTCGCCTGTTTATACATTTAGCAGGATCTGAAGTAGCACCGATTTTGGGAGTATTAAATCGGGGCGCACGAGAAGCAATTGATGTCGAGGGCGACGTAGAAGTTTTAGGAGAAGGATTGGTAGAACTCTGCCAAACTCTATTGCAATACGATGAATATTGGACTTCTGCGGCGAATGAAGGAGATGTATTTTGGAGCGAAGGCGAGGCAGGAGATTATGTAAATGAATTATTTACCGACTCCGCCGAACGTTATTTAAGTGAACCAGATTTTAGTTCTAACTCTAGGTCGAATGAACCTTTATCTATACCTGTGACGCGCAATGTAATTGTAATGATTACGTTAGCTTATGAAGGAGAAGTCCCAGAATTAGAAACTGACCTTTCTAACATTGCAGCCCTAAAAGATGGATTGAAAGCGATTATAAACTTGCACTACAAACATAAACTAAGAGCAGTCCAGGTACATTTTTCGCCAGCGCAGTTAGGTGACGAACTAAGTAACGATCAGTTGTTGCAATATTACCCAGAATTGATTCCCTTGTAACTTGTAGGGTAGTCCCTACTTACTGCCGGAATGAATAACTTGTTAAGCTCGAAGATAGGATAATAGTAAAATGCTGATGTCAATAATGCGTAAATTTACAGCCGTTTTTTTAGCACTGAGTTTGTGCTTGACAACTGTCGGGTGCGGCGGCAATTCAAACCAAGCTACTACTCCTCAAGCTAGGAATGCTAGCCAAACCTCAACTAACACAAGGCTGAGTGATGGTCAGTATGATGTGCAACAAGCTACATTCGACGATAGCAATGGGGAGTACACGCTATTTTTATTTAATGCTAACCCCCCAACTTTTAAATCTCAAAATCTGCAAATGGCACGGCTTACCGATGATGAAATTAAGCAAGGTAAGAAAAGTTACCTAAAAGTAGAAAACGGTCAGCCTGCTTTATATTTGACACCAGATTTCAAAATTGAATATGTCCATAATGTCACCGAAAATAGGACAAATCCGCAAACCGGACAGCAGGAAACAGTTGTAGTCAGACAACAAAATAGCTTCTGGGCGCCGTTTGCTGGAGCTGTGGCTGGTAATATAGCAGGACAGGCGATCGGTAGTTTGCTGTTTAGACCTCAATATTATGTACCGCCAGCTTATCAGCCGGGAGGGACGCTGAATGGTTTCGGCGGCTATGGTAGAAGCTACGGTGAAGCGGTTAGTAATTACCGAACTCGTTACAATGCGCCACCCGCAGTCGAGAGAAACCGCACTGCTTTCCGCAGTACTGGATCGATTAGAAGGTCATATCCCAGTAATTCTAATGTACGTACTGTACCGCGTCCTTCTACGGGCAACAGCCGCGCTACCGGTTCAGGTTATGGCGGTAGTACTTTAAGACCTTCTGGCAGATCCAGCACCATCAGACGTCCTTCTAGTAGTGGTTTTGGTAGCGGTGGGCGTTCTGCACCTAGCCGCTCGTTTGGTTCTGGTAGACGACGTTAAGAAATGTAAAATTCCAAATTCACAAAGTTTGGGCGGGGAAACCCCGCCCCTACAATTATTTATGCTATGGCGATCGCCGATTCCTGCCAACGTCCAACTGCTTTACCAATCACTGCTAGTTCTTGCATCAAACGGTCGAAACGTTCTGGTGTGAGAGATTGGGGACCATCAGATAAAGCTTTGGGGGGGTTGGGGTGAACCTCTATCATCAGAGAATCACATCCGGATGCGATCGCACCCATTGACATTGAAGGTACAAACTCAGACCAACCTGTGCCGTGGCTGGGATCGATCATAATCGGTAAGTGTGTCACTTTTCGCAACACTGGCACCACCGACAAATCTAAAGTATTGCGAGTAAATTGGCGATCGAAGGTGCGAATACCCCGCTCGCACAAAATCACATTCGCATTTCCTGCCGCCAGAATATACTCAGCAGCCATCAACCAATCTTCAATTGTCGCTGCCATTCCTCGCTTTAAAAGCACCGGTTTGGGTTGCGCTCCCACTTTTTTCAGCAACGAGAAATTCTGCATATTTCTCGCCCCAACTTGAATCACATCAGCAACTTCGGCAATTTTATCTAACTCGCTAGAGTCCATCACTTCCGTAATAATACCGAGTCCGCTGACTTCTCGCGCTTGCGCTAACAATTCCAAAGCACTTTCGCCGTGTCCTTGAAAAGCATAAGGGGAAGTCCGGGGTTTGTATGCTCCACCTCGCAGAAACTGCGCTCCAGCCGCCTTTACGCGCTGCGCTGTCTCTACAATCATTTCTTCATTTTCTACCGAGCAGGGACCTGCTACAACGACAACCGGGTGGTGTTCACCAAATACAACTTTTCCATTAGGAGTATCTACCACTACCTCAGAAGCTTCTCCGTGGCGGTATTGGCGGCTAGCGCGTTTGTAAGGCAATTCTACCCGCAACACTTGCTCAATCCAAGGGCTGACTTCTTGAATTTGTAGTGGGTCTAAATTAGCGGTTTCACCTACTAAGCCGATTACTACTTTGTGCTTCCCAACAATTTTTTCGGGTGTCAGTCCCCAACTAGTCAGTTCCTCTTCAATGCGGTTAATTTCTTCGGTTGGGGAACCAATTTTCATGACTACAATCATGTTAAATTTCCTTGATGACTAATTGTTATTATTTATATTCACTTCAGAAAATGTATTAAAAAAATATAGCGCTCAGATTGTTTTGTTACTGTATTTTGGGTTTCAAAAAAATTATAAATTTTTAATTAGTAATGTTGAAGTTATAAAAATTATCTAAAATTTCAACTTCAACATTCACTTTAAAATTTACCCAACAGTGCAAAAGCTAGTACCTGAGCGCTAATAATTATACGTTCTTTTGACGAGTTTCCCGCCAAACTTCGACCATTCGTCCCCAGTTGGTCTTGAACTCACTTAAGCCCAGCAAACCCCCAACTCTCTCTTCATCCCAAGAGGCAGATAGGACACCATAAGTTATTCCTATGACTCCCAAACCGAATAATCCCATGTTAACTAGTAACACAGCGATCGCAGGTAGCCTAATGTGGGCGTAAATAGCTAGCAGATAGCTAACAACTAGGGTGGCGATGCCTAAAAATGTTGGTACACCACAGAAGCCAGCGACCCGTCTAATCATGCGCTGACTGACAACCTTGGGGATTGCCATTTCTTCTTTGGTGTAAGTTCGCTTTTTGTCAACCTGTTTCTCAGCTTCTTGCTTAACAATCGGCTTATTTTGAGATTTAGGCGCTTTTTGGCGTTTTTTCTTCGGTTCAAAGGGCAATTGACTGCGTTCGGATTCTTCAGCAGACATAAGCGTAGTCCTTATCCACGAATACCGAGACGACCAATTAAAGCTTGATACTTTTCGCGGCTGTCTTTTTGGATGTAAGCTAAAAGGCGCTTGCGCTGACCGATAAGCTTTAACAATCCCCGACGCGAAGAATGGTCTTTCTTGTTTGCTTGGAGATGCAAGCTGAGACGGTTGATCCGCTCGGTCAGCATGGCGACTTGGACATCGGCGGAGCCTGTATCGGTTTCGTGAACTTGGTAATTGGTGATTATCTCTTGTTTGCGCTCTTGCGTTAAAGCCATGATGGATTCTATTTATATATGCAGCAGTTTCCCATAATATCATAGCCCTCACGCTGTATGTGGAATCACGTTTGCTGCTACGCTTTGAAGTAGATATGCATGAATAAATTAATGCTAGTAGTTGGCGTTTTAGCACTAAAACCCCAACTACAAGCCAGAAAGCATCTTGTGTTTAATTATATGTACGTTAAGTAATAGTTTAATAACTGATTAAAAAGTGGAAGAATGATATAAAGTTAACAAAAAACAGGTTAATAAATAGCGATATGAAAGCACTTAAGGGCACGCGAAGGCGGGGATTTGTGCTGACTCCTGTAGGGCTGAAGCGTTTACAGGATGCGATTTTGGCTGTGGAGATGGTAGAGAACAACGGCATCCGCTTTACTCTCGACGAACTGGGCTGGCGCATGAATATTTCAAGCAAAACACTGAGCCGATTGTGGTCTTTGGATACAGGTGTAGACCAAAAAACTTTAAAATTGTGTTTTAGCACCTTTAACTTGGAATTAGGCAATGAAGACTATGCAATACTAAGTGAACCAAACAATACTGAAACTTATCATGCGCTCTCGTTGAATTTAGATACAGAAGAAGTAAATTTGTCTGAGTCTTTATCCGTAAACTCATTTGTTAACCAACAGTCTGACCAACTTGAAAATCTGTGGTCATACCCGGATGGACCCGTACCTTTGGATTCTCCCTTGTATATCGAACGTCCCCCAATTGAGGAACTCGTTTATCATGAGGTACATCAACCAGGCTGTGTGATTCGGATTCGCTCCCCCAAACAGATGGGTAAAACTTCTCTTGTGCTGCGACTATTAGCCTTTGCACAAAAGCAAGGGTATCGCACAGTAAATCTAAATTGCTACCAGATAGATTCCGATTGTCTAACTGACTTAAATAAGCTTTTACGTAATTTTTGCTGGCAAATTGCAACAGAATTAGGCATTGACCCCAACCTGAATGACATATGGGATGAGGAAGTTGGTTGTAAGTTGAATTGTAGCCTTTACTTGCAGAACTATTTGCTCAAGCAGATTCAAAGTCCAGTGGTTCTGGTGTTAAACGAAGTTGACCGCTTTTTTGAATATCCTCAAATTGCTAGTGACTTCTTTGCTTTGTTGCGTTCGTGGTGCGAGTCAGCACGACAAAATCTTAATTGGCAGAAGCTGAGGCTAGTGGTGGTTTACTCTACAGAAGATTATGCCACTCTGGATATCAACCGATCGCCGTTTAATATAGGACTACCTATCCGTCTAAGCGAATTTACTCAGCAACAAGTAGAAGAATTAGCCCAGCGGCACGGGCTAGACTGGAGTAATGGTAAAGAATCTGCTCAACTGATGTCACTTGTAGGGGGTCATCCAGCGCTGATTCGGATTGCTCTGTATTATGTTTGCTCTGGGGTAATTACTTTAGAAGATTTAATGCAGGAGGTAATTGACAACGGTGGCATCTACCGCTATCATTTATGGCGACAGTGGGCGAAACTGCAAGAAACACCCAGTCTGGCAAAGATATATGAGAAAGTTGTCACGACCCAGAAAAGTATTTCTCTTAATCCTATAGAGGCTTATAAGCTCGACAGTATGGGATTGATTTGCTTTGAGGGCGATCGCATTAAAGCGCGTTGCGAACTCTACCGCACTTATTTTGCAAAACAATTATCGACAATTGTTTAATAATAGGGGTTTGCATCTACTCTTAACTACCCAAATGAGCAGTTTGTCAGAATTTGCGCGATCGCATTAAACCGTGTTGCGAACTCTACCGCACTTATTTTGCAAAACAACTATCGGCAATTGTTTAATAATTGAGGTTTCAAACCACTCTTAATTCCCTGAATAATCGGCTTACAAGAGTTCAGTCATCCCATTAAAGTTTTTAGCAAATTATCTGTGCTGTCAAAAAATCACCCTAGAAGACCTGCTACAAGAAGCGACATAACCGAATTACAGGTTGAGATTTTCCCAACCTGCACACACGTTGACTACAATTATTCGTATTTTAGGGTGCCATCAACGTTGACAATGTGAGCATCTAGCTCAAGCTCTGATGGATAATATGTATTTCCTCCGTCTGCTGGTTGACATTCAGCAACGAGTATCAGTTGTCTGGTATTCAGCAACTGTGCTAGACCAGTATTCTTGCATGTCTTAGAAAAATCCTTATCACCCCAGGATAACTTTCCATCGTGGTTGCCAATGTATCGATTTAAGTCGATGGAGGTTTGCTGAGAATCGCCATTACTTTTTTGGCACTTCGTTGATATGGTTGAACCATCAAGCTCTATGTTGTCTTTGTCACAGCTTAGGCTAAATTGACCTGTCGCCATCGCTTTATCAACAACAAAGTTAAGTGACATAACGAAAGCAAACAAAAAGACCATAGCAACTCTCAGTAGTAGCCAGACTTTCTTCATTTTCTATTAACCTCTTTTGTTTGAAATGTTTCTAAGTGTTTAGACTAAATCGTTATTTGAGCTTTGTCAATAATTAAGGTTCAAACATGAGTGCGTAGAAAGTAGCCCGTCGTAGACATCGCATCCTACCGCGTTACGGACTCTACCACGCCTATTTTGCAAAACAGCTAGCAACAATTGTTTAACAAAATTCAATAATCAAGGAGATTTTCACGCTTACAAATCCCCTTGATTACTGGATGATGTTGCCAGGGGCAATGTTTAGAACTACTAAAAATTAAAGACTAAACATGAGTGCGTAGAAAGTAGCCCGTCGTAGACATCGCCGCAATCATCATCCCGGTGTAATGCAACCCTTTGTAGAGGGTTTAACTACACAGCGTCAAATTTCCATTTCTGGTGATCTTTTGGTGCTATGTCCCATTGCACGATATTGGCACCATTGTCTTGACTCTCAGCATTGACAGCTATACCTTTACCACTATGTTTGGCTACAATGTAGTAATAGCCATTACCGGCATCTTGTAACTGGAATTTTTGGTGATCTCTTGCTACTATCTCCCATTGCACGATATTGGCACCATTGTCCTTACTCTCACCATTGACAGCTATACTTTTACCAGTATGTTTGGCTACAATGTAGTAATAGCCATTACCGGCATCTAGTAACTGGAATTTTTGGTGATCTTTTGCTGCTCTGTCCCATTGCACGATCTTGGCACCATTGTCCTTACTCTCAGCATTGACAGCTAAAGCTTTGCCGCTATGCTTGGCTGTGAGGTAGTAGTAGTTCCCTGGGGTAGGTAGAGTAGTTGTCATAATTTGAATTTCCTAAATGACTGAATTATCGATATTGAGGCTTTTTCCTTCTTTGTCAACACACAGACAACTCAACAATAGTTCACCACAAGACATTAGTCTGTGGCTCAATACTATTGCAGCAGAGTATATAATCGCGCTTTGAGCGCGTGTCTAGTTTGACAAAGCTCTGAGTAGAAGTTGCCTTAACTCCGTATATACATAATCTTGCTTTTATAGTGGAAATGCAAGGACAGTTAAGACAGTTAAGCAGACAGTTAAAAGAATTTAATAACCTACAACTAGACAGTTAAGACAGTTAAGACAGTTAAGACAGTTAAGAGAATACAGGAGCAGCAGATCGGAAATAGTGAGACAATAGTTGCTAAACCAGACGAAAATGGCAAGTTTTGCTCTCCCTTTATAGAGCTTGTGCTTACGCTTCACCTGAAAAGAGCTAATTTTAATCACACTTTGACATGAGATACCAGGTAGGAGGCAGCCTCCGCAGTGACGATCCCACATACATTGTCCGTCAAGCAGACGAACAACTTTATACCAGCTTGAAAGCGGGTGATTTTTGTTACGTCTTAAACTCTCGTCAGATGGGCAAGTCATCGTTATTACAACGCACGAGTTATCGTCTGGTGGAAGAAGGCTATAGCTGTGCTTACTTGGACGTCACCCGATTGGGTAGCGAGAATACCACACCGGAACAATGGTACAAAGGTATCATCCTCAGCTTGTTCTACGACTTAAATCTAGGGGAACACGTCAAGTTTAAAAATTGGTGGGATACGCAAGCCGGTATTTCCCCAGTGCAAAAACTAGACCAGTTTGTTGAAGAAGTTTTGCTGCCAAATGTTCAAAGCGAACGCATTTTCATCTTCATTGATGAAATTGACAGTCTCTTGAGTTTGAGTTTTCCTGTCAACGACTTTTTCGCCTGGATTCGTCATTGCTACAATCAGCAAGCACATGACTCGAATTTCCAACGCTTGGGATTTGCACTATTTGGGGTAGCTAGTCCATCTGACCTAATTGCCGACAAACGTCGAACACCCTTTAACATTGGTACAGCGATTGAGTTATATGGGTTTCAACTGCATGAAGCCAAACCATTGCTCAAAGGGTTAGAGGAAGTAATCAGCCAACCCTCTTCAGTGCTGCGAGAGATTATTTACTGGAGTGGGGGACAACCATTTCTGACTCAAAAACTCTGTCAGTTAATTGTCCGAACAGCCTTAGAGACATCAAATAGAAAAATTGTTTTACCTCCAGAAACCGCAGCATTTTGGGTAGAACAATTTGTGCTACAGCACATTATACAACACTGGGAATCACAAGACGAACCGGAACACCTCCGCACAATTCGCGATCGCCTACTTTTTAACGAACACCGAGCAGGACGGTTGTTAGGTCTTTATCAGCAGGTGTTGCAAGCAGAAGAAGCAGGGGGGCAGGGGGGCAGGGGGGCAGAGGGGGATTTGCTAAGTCTTTCCCCTCTGCGTCATCTTCCTGTCGCGACTGATGACAGTCGAGAACAAACAGAACTGTTGTTATCTGGTTTAGTCGAGAAACACAACGGCTATCTCAAAATTAAAAATCCCATCTATCAAAGTGTTTTCAATGCCCAATGGGTGATTAAACAGTTAGACAATCTGCGTCCTTACTCGCAAACATTCAATGCTTGGGTAGCATCTGGCTATAAAGATGAATCGCGTTTGTTGCGAGGACAGGCTCTAAAAGATACTCAAAATTGGGCGCAAGGCAAAAGTCTGAGCGATTTGGATTATCAATTTTTCGCCGCTAGTATTGAATGCGAACAGCAAGCAGTGCAAACGGCATTGAGGGCAGCACGAGCGAAAGAGGTAGAAGCACGACTGGCACAAGAAAAAAAAACGGCTAAATTTCAAAGGTTTTTGTTAGTTGCAGTGTGTATCGGCTTGCTCGTTTCTAGCGGGTTGGGGCTAGGCAGTTTCACTCTGTACCGCCAAGCTATCAAAAGCGAAAGTCAAGCCAGAAACAGCGAAATTGAAGCGCTTGTATCTTCTTCTCTTGGACTTTTTGCCTCAAATCGCAGATTAGATGCGCTTGTAGAAGCAATTAAAGCCAAACGTAGACTGCAAAAACTACGTAAACCAGAGACAAATCTTGAGCGTCAGGTGGAAAATGCATTGAGGCAAGCAGTTTATGGAGCAGATGAGTACAACCGTTTTTCCGGTCATACAGCAGCTGTTCTGGCAGTAGATATCAGTCCTGACAGTTCTCTGATTGCCTCAGCAAGTATAGATAAAACAATCAAGCTTTGGCGACGTGATGGTACAGAAGTTGCAACTCTCAAAGGTCATACCGCAACAGTTAGGGCAGTCGATTTTAGTCCTGACGGTCAGATACTCGCCTCGGCTAGTGAAGATGGTACAGTTAAACTTTGGAAGCGAGACGGTCAACTGCTAAGAACTCTCAAAGGTCACACTGCTTCAGTCTGGGGAGTCGCGTTTAGTCCGGATGGTCAGTTCGTTGCCTCTGCCAGTTGGGACACAACGGTGAAACTCTGGAAGCGAGACGGCACTTTGCTTAAAACTTTTAAAGGTCACACTGCTTCGGTCTGGGGAGTCGCCTTTAGTCCTGATGGTCAAATCGTTGCTGCCGCAAGTGTAGACAAGACAGTAAAACTTTGGAAACAGGACGGTTCGGGCTGGCAAAACGCCAAGCTACTACAAACTCTTCAAGGTCACACTGGTTGGGTTGTAGGAGTCGCTTTCAGCCCTGACGGTCAGACCATTGCTTCATCGAGTGAAGACGCAACTATTAAACTTTGGCAGCGAGACAGCACAGATGGAAGTTACCGCCAGTATAAAACTCTTACTGGTCACAGTGCGGGGATTTGGGGAGTTGCCTTTAGTCCGGATGGTCAAACTATTGCCTCTGCCAGTCTCGACAAAACGATTAAACTTTGGAATATTGATGGTACAGAACTGAGAACCCTTAGAGGACATAGTGCGTCCGTTTGGCGAGTGACTTTTAGCCCTGACAGCAGCTTTATTGCTTCGGCAGGCACAGAAAACGTTGTCAGACTCTGGCAGAAAGAGAATCCATTTCAAAAGTCTATCATTGCCCATCAAGCCGGGATTTGGTCAATCGCTATCACCTCCGACAGTTCGACAATCGCCACAGCAAGCCACGAAAACACCGCTAAACTTTGGAGTCGCCAAGGTAAATTGCTCAAAACTTTGACAGAATCTGGGAGCATAGTCTTTGAGGTTTCATTTAGTGGCGATGGCAAGTTAATTGCTCTTGCCGATGATAATGATACTGTAAAACTCAAGCAGCGAGACGGTACTTTGGTTGCTACTTATAAAGATCGTCTCGCTAAACTCTTAGCAGCAGCATTGAGTCCCGACGGACAAGCGATCGCAATGTCAAATGTTGACAAAATTGCTCAGATATGGCATAGAGATCGTCCTTCACCGCAGATTCTCAAAGGACATCAAGCGGAAGTGTGGCATGTCGTATTTAGTCCGGACGGTCGGCTCGTTGGTTCAGCCAGCGGCGATGGTACTGCTAAACTGTGGACGCTTGAGGGCAAGTTGTTCAGAACCCTTGTGGGACACTCAGCGGCAGTATGGAGAGTTGCCTTTAGCCGTGATGGTAAAATGGTAGCTACTGGAAGTGGCGACAATACTGTTAAGCTGTGGACGCTTGATGGCAAATTGCTGAAAACACTCAAAGGTCACACAGCTGGGGTTTGGGGAGTTGCGTTTAGTCCCGATGGACAAATAGTCGCTTCTGGCAGCGTGGATAATACTATCAAGCTTTGGAAACTCGATGGTACGGAACTAACGACCCTGCGAGGACATACCGCAGCGATTAGGGAAATTGCCATTAGCCCCGACGGGACTTTGCTCGTCTCAGGGGGTGATGACAACACACTCATTCTGTGGAATTTACAGCGAATTCTTCACCTAGATGCACTGACTTATGGTTGCGGTCTGGTGCGGGATTATTTGAAAACTAATGCAGCAGTGGAGAAAGGCGATCGCTCCCTTTGCAATAATATAAGTCGGGATGCAAAAAAGGCGATCGGCTCCTCAAATTTTTATCGGACTTACGCAGAATGATGAAGAAACGAACCGCAGAGGCGCTGAGAACGCAGAGAATAAGAGTTTGGGAGAGAGAAGTTTGAGCGGAGGTTTCCTCCGATCAAAGCTTCGGTGGTTTTTGCGTAAGTCCTATTTTAGAAGAATTACTACTGGGAAACGAATATTTTTGCCGTAAATGGCGCTATATCAGTAGTTAGAATATCTTCATCAACTTCTACAGAAGTTTCAGTCAACCAATCTTGCCAAGATTCAGCCGCTGGGAAGTTGGGAATCTGATATTCTGGGAAATTCTGGTCAGAGAAATTTGCAATGACGACGACACGAGAACCTTGGTAATTCCAGCGGGTGTAAGCGAGTACTTTTGCTTCAGGATTTTCGTGGAAAAACTCAATATTATCGCTTTGCAAAGCTGGAATTTGCTTGCGAAGGGCGATTAGTTTTTTGTAATATTCAAATAAATCGCGATTTTCGTCTCTTTCCAACAAAGCCCAGGCTATTTTCTTCGGCTGAGTTACAGTTTGGCTTTTGCGCTTGTGTTCGCCAAATTCTTCACCCATCCACAGCATTGGTATACCCATTGCTGTTATTAACAGTACAGCACCTAACTTGGCGCGGACAAATGCAGCTTCATCAAAAATACCGCGATCGCCTAATTCTCTAAATAAATGTTCGCGATCGTGAGTCGCTAAATAATTTACCACATTTATCGCAGTTGCATAACCTTGCTGTTTCGGGTCTAAAACCTCCTTCAGATGGTCTAATTCAAATGTTTCACCACAAATGTGAGGAAGCATAAAGTAGCGAAAACTTTCATGCCAACAAGAATCCAGCGGTCCTTCTGGCGCTGTAACTTGACTTGTATCGGGAATGTTTTCAGCAATATTATAAAATGGCTTGGGTGCAGTATTCTTTTTTGATTGTTGTGCCAGCCAATCCAAAAATTCATAGTTAGCTAATTGACGCACCGCATCAAAGCGAATTCCGTCAATGTGATACTCTTGAACCCAATAGCGCACCACGTCCCCAACGTATTTCCAAGCAGGTTTAACGTCTAATTTTTCGTCATAATTATCATAATTAAATTCCGGTCCCCAAAAATTGTTCGGGTCTTCCGGATAATGCATGTGTTCGTAATACCAATAATTCCTATCAATCAGCATTAACGGGCATTCTCCATCTGTATGGTTGTAAATTCCATCCATGAAAACCCGAATGCCTCTACTATGACACTCGTCAATAAACCGCTTCAAATCTTCTGTTGAACCGTAGCTGGATTCTGTAGCGAAAAAGTGCCGCACTGTATAGCCCCAGCTATAATCACCAGGATATTCATTCACTGGCATTAATTCTATTGCATTAATTCCCAACTCGCGCAGATAATCTAACTTTTCAATCGCATCTACATATTTTCCACGTTTGTGAGGATCAACCTCGCCACCTGTAAAATCGGCAACGTGCATTTCATATATTACTAATTCATGATTTTCTGGCAACGGTGTATCGTCGTGCTGCCAAACATAAGTATCAACTATTCGCTGACCATCTTTTACCCGCACTATACCGACTTTTTTCTCATCATTTACATCTGTGGCGTAGGGGTCAACTACATCCACCCATTCATCTGGTTGAAAATTTGGACTTTTGCTTTGAACCCGGAACTTATATTCATAAACACCGTCTTCTATTTCTATTTCAGTACGAAAATAACCATCTTCTCCTTTTTGCATCGGAATCTCTTTCCAATCAGAAAAAGACCCAATTAAAGCTGCTTCTTTGTTACGAGGAGCAAACAAATTAAATTCAATTACACTTGCCATTTCCACCTTTTAAAATAATTACTATAGTTCTTAGTCTTAAAATTATTTTCTAATATAAAATTATGTTAAGCTTCTTTCTAAAGTAATATTAAAAAATGAAAAAATTATTAGCCCTCGGCTTGCGGGCAGGCGATCGCACCTCAGCCGCCATATTCGCTGGCTATACGAACGCTCGTCCGCTTCGGTTGGTGCGGACTAATACCAATTCTATGTGAGGTTGCGCTTTATTCTATGTAGGGGCAATTCATGAATTGCCCCTACTAAGTGCGTTCATAGCGCGTGCGTAATTCCGCGCTTACGCATCTTCAAGCCAGAATTGGTATAAGGAAAATTAAGTTTTGTTAGAGCCTGCCTTCGCACAGAGAAGTCCGAGCGGAGGCTTCCTTTGAAGTTTGAGCGGAGGTTTCCTCCGTTCGCGATTATGCACGCGTTGCCGTTCGCGGAGCGTCTCCCTCTGGGAGAAGGCATCAAAGCTTCGGTGTTTGATCGGAACTTCAAAGCTTTGTAGTGTAGCCGCACTCCTTTAACCTGTCGGCGACTAGGCGCAAAATGTCACTTAACCAACAGGTACAGAGGTATTTGCCACAGGCTGATTATCTAAAATAGGCTTGCGGTTTTTTAAGTCAAATTTATATCCGTGTGGCAAAATGTGCAGCTTGGCTCCGCAAATCGCCAAAGGCTCATCTTTCAAAATGTCGTCAATGTTGCTATGTGTAGCTTCTGATTCATCAACTACGGTGACGCAACCTTGCCCAATCACTTCAAAATGATTATCGGTAACAACCATTGCGGTATTCTCATCAATGCCGAATCCCAACACAGCTGGCTCTATCAGCAAAGCTGAAATTAAGCGTCCCAAGCGTCCGCGCTGTGAGAAGTGCTGGTCAATCACCACCCCAGGCAAAAAGCCCATACCGGGTCCCATGTCCACAACGTCAATCCGAGGATTTGTTTCTGAGTCGCCTTCCACAATCATGACATCTGGCATGACAGCGGCTCCGGCGCTTGTGCCACCGATGACAACTCCTTCAGCGCAGCGTTTGTGAATTGCGGTATCAAGTTCAGTATCCTTAAGGATGCTGGTAATCCGCGCTTGGTCGCCTCCAGTAAAAAATACGCCTGTAGCTTTTTCAACTGCTTCCAGCGCTGTCGATGAAGATGCATCTTCACGGCTTTCGGTGTCAATTATCCGAACATTCTCTGCTCCCAACCGCTCAAACACTTTAATGTAATTTTCTCCTACTTCTCTTGGCAGTTCGGTTGCTGCTGTCATAATGACTATTCTGGCTTTGGTGCCGCCAGAACGTCGCACAAACTCACGCAGGATCTGGCAATCGCCTTCTTTGTCTTCTGCACCGCCAATAATCACCAATTGCCGTTTGGTTTCAGTCGCCGCCATGATGCCTCCGGATTTTTAAGTCTGTTATTTTAATAAAACACGACAATTTAAACCAGAAAAACATCCATATGGTAGATTTAGATACAAAAATTAAATATCAAATGTAGTAAAGTTCTGCAGCACGCTGCTCAAAGTTGAGAAAGCTGATAGTTTTGCTTAGAAAGTTTCCTAAATTATGGTTGAATCAAAAACATCTTACTGACGATCGCTTTCATCGAATCGTCAGTAAGATGCGATCAAATGCACCTTAATTTGTGTAAAAAAGTTCTACATCTCCGGGTAGATTTATCTGCAAAAATATCTACCTAATAGAACTACTGAAAAGCAAGCCGTTTAAGAAAGAACGTGCCTCTTCTAATGGGAGATGTCTGGGTTTGCCCTCGAATAAAATTTGGAACTCCTTGCTGTCTGCACCATCACCATAACCGGAAATAAGTTTGCGATGAAATGCTTCTTCAGCAAGGTGTCGAACTTCATTTCTAAGAGCAGCTTTTGTGCTATTCATTCTCGGCTGTCTCCTAAATTTTTCTTTTATAACTTATTAGTTATAAACAATATTATGTGCAAACTGCACCTTTCAAAGGTTATATATTTGGCGACGTACCAGAATCCCGGTTTCTCTAAGAAACCGGGATTCTGTATGTCTATGCCCTGAGATAGTTTAAAAACTATGCTATAAGGGATACGCTATGGTAGCATAAATATTGAGTTTGATTTTTGACTTAAAGACAAAGCGATACCTACGGTAAGCTACGAAGATCGCACTAAAAACACGGTTCGGGAATAATTTTACTACAATCAAAAAGTCTGAGTCAACGCAGAGGATTATCATGGATTGGGCAAAATGTAAATACCAAAATTGGGTGAAAATGCTTTGTTAATAACGCACCAGTAGTGAATTGAAGCGCGTGTTCGCTCAAAAAGTGCAAATTCCGGAAATTTGGGCATTTTGGTTATTTTTTGCTTGATTATCCTTAGCGTTGAGATTAAAGGGTGTTTAGCCAAGGGTATATAAATCAATGATTCAAGAGAAAAGCACCGATGCAGTTCGCGTCAATGCGAGAAAAACAGATGTTTTCGATATTTTCGGCTTCAAGCATTACATGGGAGCAAATCCCTATTTGGAAACTGGAGCGCTAGTATTTAATTTTGCGCTCACAGAGTCTAATCAGCCTTTGCCGATTGAGGACTATGTTTCTGTGATTGGCGATCGCTACCCCCAGATAAAAGAGCAAACATACGATTCTCATGCTGATTTATTTGCTCGTACCGTCGCAGAAGTCGGCAAACTGGATATGGGTTTGCACCTCAACCGTTGGAGTGTAAAAGCATACCAAAATTACAAAAAAATCAGCGTGCAATCGCTACACGAACGCACCACCAGATCGGTACTTTACTTCGTTTGGGATTGGTTTGAAGCGATTACCCAAAAGGAAGATGTTGCTTTTGAAGAGCAAATGCGATCGCTACAAAACAGATTTCGCCAATCTGTTTATGGAGGTCCCACAGTCTACACCTTATTACGCACCGCATACGAAAAAGGTATTCCCAGCTTCTATCTGTGGGAAGAAGGATTGATGCAATATGGCTACGGCAAAAAACAAATTCGCGGTGTAGCTACCACATTTGATTGTGATGCACATTTAGATTCAGACTTCACCACCCGCAAGGATGATTGCAAAGCATTTTTAAACACCTTGGGTTTCCCCGTACCTCAAGGCGATATCGTCACTACCGAAAGAGAAGCTTTAAGCGTAGCCAGAGAAATTGGCTACCCAGTAGCAGTAAAACCCGTTGTCGGTCATAAAGGAATTGGCGTAACCGCAGATGTCCAAGATTCTAGAGAATTAGAATCGGCTTTTGATCGAGCACTGCAAGCGATCCCCGAAAACGAGCCAACGCGGATCATCATTGAAAAAAGCATCTCCGGCGCAGATTATCGCTTGTTGTGCGTCAATGGTAAATTTGTCGCAGCTACCGAACGGCGTCCTGCATCAGTTGTCGGTGACGGATACTCAACTATTGGCGAGTTAATTCGCGAAGAAAACCGCAAACCCGCTCGCTGGGATACACCCACCTCACCGATGAGCAAAATTCAAAGCGATGAAGCGATGGAACTGTATTTAGACGAACAGCGTTTGTCATTAGACAGCGTAATCGAAAAAGGTCGCACAGTTTATCTTCGCAAAGTCGCCAATCTTTCGGCGGGAGGTGTAAGCATCGATGCCACGCGCACACTTCACGATGACAATATTATATTGGCGCAAGATATTGCCCAACACTTTCGCCTAACTTGCTTGGGCATTGATGTCATTACCAAAAGTCTTGACAAATCTTGGAAAGACGGCAACTTTGCCATTTTAGAAATCAACGCCGCACCTGGGATTTTAATGCATTTAAATCCTGCCGTTGGTGAAAGCGTTGATGTACCTTCTCATATTTTAGAAACCTTCTTTGAGTCGGGTACAGATGCGAGAATACCAATTCTCACCTTTAATAAAATCACAGTTTCCGAACTTCAAGAAACGATTGACCATATTCTTTTGCAACACCCAGATTGGACAATAGGTGCTGTTTGTCAAAATGCAGTTTTTGTGAATCGCTCGAAAAAAATCTTGAACAAAGATTACAACAGCAACGTTTTAAGTTTGTTACGCAATCCCAAACTTGATTTACTCATTGCCGAGTACGATGAAGAAACTTGGGAAAATGAGGGAATGTTTTACCAAGGAAGTAACATGGTAGTTCTCGATAATCCCACTGAAACCGAGATGATTCTCGCACGAGATGTCTTGGATGGTTCTACAGTAGTGATTAAGAAAGGAGATACCGTTTCTATTCGTCGCAAAGGTTTGATTGAAGAGTACAGCTTGGGAACAGATGAACCGTTTACACGGGTTTATCTGAAAGAAATCGGCACAATTTTGTAATTGTTTCAATGTATCGTTGCGGAAAGTAGCCGACACCCTAGAAGGGTGCGGCTACACGTACAAAGCCTGCCTTCGCAGGCTCAAATCTTTAAAGCCTGCGAAGGCAGGCTTTGTTTGTATAGCCCCAGGCTTCTAGCCTGTGGGTATTTTTGCGAGAATGCAATGAACTATCCCTTTACTTTAGCTTTGCATGTGCTGCCAAAATAATTTTTTCTGTTTCTTCCCAGCCTATACATTTGTCAGTCACAGAAACGCCATATTTTAATTCTTCTGATTGAGAAGAAATTGATTGACTTCCTTCATACAAATTCGATTCCAACATCATACCGACAATTGATGTATTGCCATCGACGATTTGTTGAATAACATTCTCTAAAACCCTAGGCTGCAATCTGTAGTCTTTATTTGAATTACCGTGGCTACAGTCGATGACAATTCTCGGTGATAAACCTGCTGCTTTTAATTTTTCTTCCACTCGTTGAACATTCGCAGCATCATAGTTAGGTTGACCGTTACCACCACGTAAAATAACATGACCGTAGGCATTTCCTTTAGTTTGAAATATGCTAACTTGTCCTTTGTGATTAATTCCGATAAAATGGTGGGGACTTTTAGCTGATTCTAGGGCATTTAAAGCCACTTGAATATTACCATCAGTGCCGTTTTTGAAACCTACAGGCATCGAAAGTCCGCTTGCCATTTCGCGGTGAGTTTGTGATTCTGTGGTGCGTGCGCCAATTGCCGACCAAGAAATCAATTCGCTAATGTACTGTGGTATAATTGGGTCGAGCGCTTCTGTGCCGGCGGGTAATCCGAGTTCAGTAATTTGTAAAAGTAAGGTACGTGCTATTTCTAAACCCTTTTCTACATGGAAAGAATCATCCATATCGGGATCGTTAATTAATCCTTTCCATCCGACTGTTGTTCTGGGTTTTTCAAAGTAAACCCGCATGACTAGCAGCAGTTTATCTTGGACTTTCTCAGCCAGAGTTTTTAGTTTTTGGGAATAAGCGATCGCAGCTTCGGTATCATGAATTGAACAAGGACCAACTACGATGAATTTTCGCCTATCTTGAAAATCAAGAATCTGTCCGATTTCCTGCCTAAATTTTAAAACAGTCTCTTCAGCCGATTTTGTTAAAGGTAATTTTGTTTTTAGCTCATTTGGAGTTAATAAAACGTGAGAACTTTTAATGTTAGTGTTAAATAACTTGTTGTGCATGAGGAATATTTCGTAATTTGTGCTATGTTTTAGCGGCGAAATTCATATAGATATTTTAAAACAAAACTTATTTACAAATAGCAAATTTATATCTTAATTAATTCACATATCAACAATAAAATTAATATAAATTAACAAAAAAAGGGAGAAATATTTCCCCCTTTTCGCTTATTATCTGACTACCGCATTATTGCCAAACAAATACTTTCGCTTCGTATGGTCCTAAATCAATTGAAATGCCGTCATCACCAGCTTCGACATCATAATTACCTGTCCACTCGTGCCATGTACCACTTTCAGGGAAATTAGGAATGTGATAGCCACCTAAGAAATTTTCTGAGAAATTGGCTACAACAACTATACGAGAACCTTCCCCATTCCAGCGACTATAAGCTAACACCTTTGCCTCTGGATTTTCGTGGATAAAGTCGATATTTTCAGTGTAGAGAGCGTGATTCTCTTTACGCAGGTGAATTAAGCCTTTATAGTAATCAAACAATCCCCGATTTAAGTCATTACCTAACAGTGTCCAATCGATTTTAGCTGACTCTTGAGTTTTAGGTTTGTACTCGCCAAATTCTTCACCCATCCAAATCAAAGGTACACCGACTGCTGTCATGAGAATAGCAGCTCCCAATTTAGCTCTTCTAAAAGCTTCTTCATCAAAAATCTGACGATTTCCTAACTCGACCAGAACATGATTGTGGTCGTGGTTGGTGAGATAATTCACTACATTCGTAGCACCCATAAAGCCTTGGCGCTTGCAGTCAATTACATCTTTCAGGCGCTCTAAATCAAATGTATCACCGCAGATATGTTCTAAAATACAGTGATAGAAACTATCATGCCAGCATCCATCCATCGGTCCATCGACATTGGTGATGGAAGTAGTTTCCGGAATATGTTCGGCAATATTGTAAAAAGGCTTCATGTTAGCAGTGTTTTTCGCTTCCTGAACAATCCAGTGCATGAAGTCGTAGTTAGCAATTTGCCGCGCAGCATCGTAACGAATACCATCTGTATGATATTCCTGAATCCAATAACGTACCGTATCACCGATAAATTTACGAGCCGGAAAAGTTTCTAAATTCTCGTCGTAGAGTTCATAATTCAACTCTGGTCCCCAATTATTATCAGGGTCGCGGGGTTCGTGATGATACCAATAATCGTGGTCGATTTGTGTTAATGGACTAGATGCTTCTGAGTGGTTATAAATACCATCCATAATGATACGAATGCCTCTACCATGACACTCGTCAATTAAACGTTTTAATCCGTCTGTAGTACCATAACTAGATTCTGTAGCAAAGAAGTGGCGAGGATTATATCCCCAGCTATAATCGCCAGGATATTCCTTGAGTGGCATCAATTCAATAGCATTGATTCCTAAGTCAGATAAATAATCTAATTTTTCTACAACATGCTTATACTTTCCTCGTGCGTAAGGGTCATCTTCACCACCAGAAAAGTCTGCAATGTGCATTTCATAAATAACTAATTCATGGTCAGCAGGTAAAGGTTTATCATCGTGTTTCCACACGTAAGTATCAACAATTCTTTCACCATCTTTAATCCGCACGACACCGTTATCTTTACCAGTTGTTTCATCAATATCAGTTGCGTAAGGATCGGTGACATCCACCCATTGATCTGGTTCAAAAAACCACGATTTTGACTGAACGCGGAATTTATATTGATAATCGCCGTCTTCTAATTCAACAGTTGTACGAAAATAACCATCATCGCCTTTTTCCATTGGAATTTCTTTCCAATCTGAAAAAGAACCAATTAACGCTGCTCCTTTATTATATGGGGCAAATAAGTTAAATTCAATTGGCTTTGCCATAGAAGTATTTGTACTTTGAAAGTGTAGTTGTTTGTATTGTCAGATTTTTTTTTGAATTAGCCAATAGCTCTAGCGAAATAATTAAGAAACTAATACCTCTATCTTCAGATATATTTTTTTAGGGAGACTTGATTTTTTTCTGGCGATCGCCTAGCTCTTCATTTAACAGGTTATAATGACTTGTCAATACTCCTTAGGTATAATTCGTAGTGAGCGGTTTACCGCTCATAATTCCGTTTATTTATACCCATCTACTTTATTACTCAGATTTGCTGTTATGTTGCATGTAACTTAACAACCAATTTGCCGCCGTCGCCCTACGAGTTTGTCGAGGTCCAAATTCCCCGATTTTATAACCTTTAAAACCTAATTGTTCTTTCAGCAATTGTTTATTTTCCGCAGGAATGGAACGAGTCAATTTGACTGTTGGGGGGCGATTTTCAATAAAATCTGGCGGTTCTGGGTACTCATCCCGCCATTCTGGTAACACTTTGCTAATGTCCCATTGTCCGGTTGTTTCGTCGTAGCGATAGCCTAAGTAATGCCATACCAATTTGTTAACTATGACATCATCAATTTCTTCATTAAGAATTGCCCAAATGGTTTCGGTATTGAGTGGAGGCAGGTTAGACATAAGGAAAACGAAAAATAGTTAGTTGTTAGGTAGAGACGTTCCACACCGAACGTCTGTACAAAAGTTAGTTGCTAGTTGAGGCTGGCGATAAAAAAGTAGATATTATGTTAATAAAGCAGGTAAACTGGATATCGTCAATAGTATGTTATCCAATGGAAAGTCTTACAGCATCGCCGCAAATCTGCGCCCACGTATTTATTACGGGAAGAGTTCAAGGAGTAGGTTATCGCTACGCTACTGTTGATACAGCCACCCAGTTGGGATTGCACGGCTGGGTGCGAAATCTCCCAGACAATCGCGTGGAAGCCGTCTTTGAGGGAGCGGAGAATGTTGTAGAAGAGATGATTCGCTGGTGTCATTCTGGACCACCTGCTGCTATGGTTCAAGATATAGTGGTTGAGTATGAAGAACCAAAAGGATTGCAGGGATTTGAAGTTAGGCGTTTTTCAATGTAAAAGTAAGAGTATTTGTATATTTAAACACTAAACTTTTTGCACAAATATTTTTTATCTCACTTTTAAGCATTGATATTTTTTTAAGTCAGAAATGAGCGCGATCGACAAAGTCGCTTATTTGCGGTAATTCATGAATTACCGCTACGGAATAATGTGCCTTACAATTCTTTTTGCGCTGATTATACCAATTTAAAAAAAGAATGCGACAGATACATACTCCCAAACCCTTGTTATGTCTGGCTTTCAAAATGTTTTAATTTTGAATGCGTGAATTTGGAATTGGTATTACTCGTCCATTTCTTTCAAAGTAGCTAATGCTGACGGAGATAAACGACTGAGATAGCGGAATATCCAATATTTAAATATCGTGTCTAAAATCACAGGAAATGTAGCGATAAATAGAAATATTGCGCTTCTATTTGCTGGTAAACCTAAATGTTCTGATAATCCTTCTAGAATAACTTCCCACCCATGTGGTGAGTGGAATCCCACAAATATATCTGTGAATAAAATAATTAAAAAAGCTTTAGCACTATCACTCAAACCATAAACAATTTCATCCATAAAAGACTTGACTATTACAATTTCCCTTTTACTTGTAGCGATGACTACGCCAAAAGCAATTAGTGATATCAAATCAGCAAAAACATTGCTAATGGCATTATTGCTTTTACCAATAAATTCTTCAGCTAGTTCAAGTGCTTTGTGTTTGACTTTTTCTTCTATTGCTTCGGAAGAAAGCAGCGGTGCTTCATGAATTAGATTGTTAAATCTCAGTTGTCGTTCAAAACTCTTTAATTCTTGGAGTGCTTCTTCTTCCATTTCCGAGTTCAGAAAAATCTCTGGTGTATTTTCGCCTCTAACGCGCTCTAATATCGGACTTATTATTAATTGTTTAGATAATATTTGCGTTAAAAGCGGTACAAGAACTAGCATTGCCAAAAATTTTACAGCCGTTCTTGTTCTCTTTCTAGAAACTCGGTAATCTTTAACAAATTGCTGCTCTGATTGCGGATTAAAATCACTTTTGATTTTATTAATTGTTCTGCCAATTGACCTAGGTATAAATCCGGTTTTTTTCATGACAGGTTGAACTTTTTTAGCTTCTTCAGGAGATGAATCTGGTTGGTTTTTCATTTTGTCATCCCTAATTTGTAGTGGTTCAATGGGAGCGATGGTGCTAGATGTTTGCGGATATGCTAGTCGATGTTGCGCGTGTACTGCTTCATCTTGGCTATACTTAGCTATCACCTCATCAATAAAATTTAGCTTCTCTAAAAAAAGGGGATTAGAGGTATTTGTAATAGAACGCGCCAAGCGAAATTCAGTTAACTTGGCTTTGATAATAGTTAAGTTTTTATTTAGATAAACTTGCCAGTAAGACATTACATTGTCAGTATAATTTCCTGACTCAGGAGATATTTTTTGGTTGCCAAAGTGTTCTAATTCGATGTTTTTAATTATCTGAGCCGCTTGATAAGCTTCTTCTAGCGCTCTTTCTGGTGTATTTACTAACCATTTATGACTGGAGTCCCAGGAATTTTTAACTTTTTCTCGGAGAAAATTTGTGTGTTTAGTGAAAAATGAAGACTTCATCGCAGACGTAATATTATCTGATATTTAGCTGTTGTTATTTATATTAATTCAAAATTGATAATGGCTAATGAGTAATTGATCCAAATCATTGCTCATTAGCCATTATGCATGAAATATTATAGACTATTCTAAGTGTACACCGATTAAAGGGTTAGGTACAGGGAAAGGGCGATTTTCAATAATTTTAAATTTACCTGTGTTAGCGTCGTAGGCAAAGACTTCTCCAGTCTCAATCTCATAAATCCAAGCGTGGAGAGTAAGTTTACCGCTGTGAAGTCTAGAGCGGATAACTGGGTAAGTCTCTAGATTTTCTATCTGCGTCAGGACATTCTGCTCAATTGTTATCTTTAAAAGTTTATCTCCGGAACAATGTTGATAGTTATCTAAGACGAGACGCCGGGTTGATTCCCCATGATGCTTCAGCCAATCGTAAACTAAAGGCATCTGTTGAGCAAGATTACCTACTTGCAATAATCCTTTCATCGCTCCGCAATGAGAATGACCGCAGATAACAATGTCTTTGATATTCAAAGTTTGAACGGCATATTCTATACCAGCGGCTTCGGCACTATTTGAGATTCCGTAAGCTGGTATGATATTACCGATATTACGGATAACAAATAATTCACCAGGTTGGCTTTGAGTGATTAAACACGGGTCAATCCGTGAGTCGGAACAAGTGATAAATAAAACTTCCGGACTTTGACCGTGAGATAAATGCTCAAACATCTCACGGTGCGTGATGAAATAATTATCATGAAAATCGTTCAGTCCAGCAATTATTCTTTTTAGTGGCACGGTTGAATTACCTCAATAAATATGTGTTAAGTCTAATCATTTATCAGATAGAATTATTTTTACTGATAAAAAATATCAACTTTTAAAGAAAGAGAACGCGGAAAAATAACCGCGTTCTACGTACAAAGCTTATCTAATGAGCAATCCACTTTGCATCAGAAACAATACACACACCGCCAAATTTCTTCAATACTGGTTCGATCGCTTTCACTAACTGATGTTCTTTTTCGGTACAAATACTCATGACATAGCCATTGGTGAGTGCTTGTGTTGCTAAATCATTGATGACTCTACCTCTGTCGCCCGTGCCTGTAACGTTTTCAATGATAGTATATCCAGAAACACCCGCTTTTTCGAGAATCTTCAGAACTCGAGGAAGTTCTAAGGAATTGGTAATTATTTCTATTTTCTTGACTAATTCCACTTCTTTAAACTCCCATAATTTTGATGATATTCATATACAAGGGAATCCCGACAATAATGTTGAAGGGAAAGGTTAGCGCTAAAGCCATAGAAACGTACAAACTTGGATTAGCTTCCGGAACTGTCATTCTCATCGCTGCTGGAACCGCTATATAAGAAGCACTTGCACAAAGAACGGCAAACAAAAGGGCATTTCCTTGAGAAATACCGATGATTTTGGCGATGATTATCCCGATAATTGCATTTGCTACAGGCATAAATACAGAAAATGCAATCAAAAAAGAACCTGTTTTACTCAAGTCTTTAATTCTTCTTGCCGCTACCATTCCCATATCTAATAAGAAGAATGATAATGTACCGTAAAAGATTCCTTGGGTAAATGGTTGCAACTTCTCCCATCCTTTTTGTCCTGTGAGAATGCCGATAAACACGCTACCAACTAAGAGAAATACAGAACCATTACAGAAAGCTTCTCGAAGAACTTCACTCCAAGAAAATTCAGAACTTTCTGATTCTTTTTCTTTGCTTTTACCAAAAATTCTTACTAAAACAATTCCAACGACAATTGCTGGAGATTCCATCAATGCTAAAGCAGCTACCATGTAACCATCTGAGTTGATGCTAACAAGTTTGAGAAAAGATTGAGCCGTGATAAATGTAACGGCACTAATTGAACCATAAGTTGCAGCAATAGCTGCTGCATTATATGCGTCAAGTTTGATTTTGAGGATAAAAAAGGAGTAGACAGGGACGATACAAGCCATGATTACAGCTGCTAAAAGTGTCAGCCCGATTTGGGGAGTAATTCCACTTTCCTCAAGTTCATATCCTCCCTTAAACCCAATAGCAAGTAAAAGATAAAGAGAAAACAACTTTGGCAACGGATGAGGAATTTCTAGATCGGATTTGATAAAAATTGCCAGCATTCCTAAAAAGAAAAAAAGCACTGGCGGATTCAATATATTCGACAATATCAGGCTCGAATTCATGTCTGATAACCCCGATGTCTGCAAAGAACAATGAAAAATTTATCAAAAACCCAAGCGATCGCTAACTATTTTGTAACAAATAGTTAACTTGACAAGTCAATATATGTGAATTATGTGAAGATAGTATGAAAATCATGTGTCAATGTTATGACACAAACCTTAAGCCTCTCGGTGGTAAAGTTGTTCGGTTCATAATGCCTGAACAAATTAGGCAAAAATTTAACTACTTATTGTAACTATTGTCAAGCAATAATAATTTATCCTCAGTTATGTATTAAATTAAAAAATAAGCGCCACTTTCCTGATATTTTAAGTATATTCCGAGAAAATGCAAGTAATTTTTTTACAAATGATCCAGCAAGCTTAGTGTTATTAACTCTTTTTTACTAAGTCGTATTTATGAAAATAAAAATATATAGTCAAGTTTTGACTGGGTTTACACGAGTCTTTGGTATAGCTGCGCTGACTAGTTTTGCCACAACTGCAATGAATCTACCTAGCTATGCTGAAGGTACAACTTTTTACTGCGGCAAAAGCAACAGCGTGCCTGCAACATTTGTTCGCACCCAAGATGGCAAGAATTTACCGATTATTCGCTGGATTACCACGTCTTTGGGCAGTAAAGAGTTGACACCTGTGCAACGCTGCCAACAGGTATCTCGGAGATTTCAAAGGAGTTATGACAACGGTACTCTACGATATATCAAAGCGGGTATCCTCAACGGACAGCCAGTCGTGTGCGCTGCTGTTGAAAAAAATGCTGCTTGCACAGATAGAACTTTGTTATTCACTCTCAAACGTGGCAGCGATCCCAACGCTACGGCACGCCAATTATTTGACCGGCGTGCGTTGGCAGCTGGAAACGCTACAAATCAACTTGGCGGGGACACGAGTAACGATCCGGTGAATATTGATGTGGAAGCGTACTTGTACTTCACATCATCTCAGTGATGGTAATGAAGAAATAACTCTAAAAATTAAATGAATTGGCGTAAATTTACACTGATTGCTTGTGCGGGCAGTTTATGTCTCACGTTGTCAACATGGGCAATAAATGTCAGTAGTAGTAAGTTTGCAAAACCGCAATTAGCGGTTACTCAACTATCGATAAAACAGTTGGAGAAGCAAGGGCAAGCTATTACCGTAAAGGTAATATCGCAAGATGTCTTAGGCTCAGGAATTTTACTAAAAAGGCAGGGCTACTTTTATACTGTGCTGACGAATGCTCATGTGTTGCGATCGCAGAACCCCCCGTATCGCATTCAGACAAACGATAATCGGATCTGGGTGGCTGATGTGCCTAAAACTATTCGCTTTGGGCAAAATGATTTGGCTTTATTGCAGTTTCGCAGCACTGGCATTATTTATAGTGTGGCGTCTTTTGGTTCTTCACCGACGGTGGGGGATGAAGTGTTTGCTGGTGGCTTTCCCTCTCAAGAAGAGGAAACTGGAAAAAAAGGCTTTGCATTAACTACTGGTAAAATATCGCTGAGGCTGCACAAAGCTTTGGAGGGGGGATATCAGTTTGGGTATACCAATGATATCGAAAAGGGCATGAGCGGCGGACCATTGTTAAATCGTCGAGGTGAAGTTGTGGGTGTGAATGGAATGCACGCATATCCGCTATGGGATGCACCTTCTGTGTTTGTTGATGGTTCGGAAGCTGACGCAGCTTTGCACAATAAGATTACTCACCTTAGTTGGGCTGTGCCAATAGAGACAGTTATTAAGTTGATTGGAGATTAAAGAAATGAATTTTTATTCTCGACTCGCACCAGCATTAATTGGGGTTTCAATTGCTTTTGTGCAAATGCAAGTGGCTGTAGCGCTATCACCAACTGAGGTGAATAAAATTGCTAAAGAAATCACGGTGCTGATTCAAAGTAAAAAGCCTAGATATGGTTCTGGAGTAATTATTAAGAAAGAAGGCAATATTTACACTGTGCTGACTGCGGGTCATGTGGTGGGTGTTGCAGATAATTATGAAATTGTTACTCCTGATAATCGGCGCTATGCTGTCAATTACAATACTATGAAAGTGCTGCCGGGAGTAGATTTAGCTGTGGTGCAGTTTAGCAGCAATCAAAATTATACTATGGCGAAGATGGGCAATTCTGACGTGAGTACAGAAGGGACAACGGCTTATGTAACTGGGTTTCCTGCACCAACATTCGCGATTAATCAATCAATTTACACTTTCAGCGATGGGCGGATTACTGCTAATGCTTCAAAAGCTCTGCGTGATGGCTATGCCTTGGTTTACAGCAATAATACGTCAGAGGGGATGAGTGGTGGTGCAGTATTAAACGAAAAAGGTGAACTAATCGGAGTTCACGGTAGAGCCGATTTGGATACTAAAGAAAGTAAAACAGGCTTTAATTTAGGCATTCCCATCAATACCTTTTTGAGACTGTCAGCAAAAGCTGGGGTCGATGTGGGAGTCCGTCCTCCTATGACTCAAGTAGCCACAGCACCCAAAGCTGACGATTTGTATATTCAGGGTGGCGATAAGTATAAAAAAGGAGACTTTAAAGGAGCGATCGCTGATTATACTGAAGCGATTCGCCTCAATCCCAAATTTGTAAGTGCCTACGTTAGCCGAGGTATTGCTCGTCGTAGTTTGCGAGATAATCAGGGGGCAATTGCCGATTATGAGCAAGCGATTCGCCTCAATCCTAAATATTCCCTAGCCTACGTTAACCGAGGTAATGCCCGCTCTTACTTGGGAGACAACCAAGGGGCGATCGCCGATTACAACCAAGCACTAGAAATTAATCCTAAATATGCCTTAGCCTACGTTAGCCGAGGTGTTGTCCGCCGTGATTTGGGAGACAACCGGGGAGCTTTAGCCGATTTTGACCAAGCACTAGAAATTAATCCCAAATTTGTCTATGCCTACGTTAGCCGGGGTGTTGTCCGCTCCTACTTGGGAGACCAGCAAGGAGCGATCGCTGATTACTTGGAAGTGATTCGCTTTAATCCTAAAGATGGTGATGATTACTTTAACCGAGGTCTTGCCCGTGCTGGGTTGGGAGACAAGCAGGGAGCTTTAGCCGATTATGACCAAGCAATTCGCCTCAATATCAAAGATTTCTTTATCTACATCAACCGGGGAAATATCCGCTTTGGCTTGGGAGACAAGCAGGGAGCTATAGCCGATTACGACCAAGCGATTCGCCTCAATCCTAAATATGCCGCAGGCTACCACAACCGAGCTTTTGTCCGCTTCGCTTTGGGAGACAAGCAGGCAGCCATAGCCGATTACAGTCAAGCGATTCGTTTCAATCCCAAATTTGCTTATGCTTACCATAATCGGGGAAATGCCCGCCTTGATTTAGGAGACAAGCAAGAAGGAATTAGGGACTTGCAGCTTGCTGCAAAGCTCTATTTACAAGAAGGAAAGACAAAGCAGTATCAACAATTACTCGACAGAATCACAAAGCTTCAGCAGTAGCTATTCATCACGGATGATATATTGTGTTTAATGGACTGTTGCGATCCACAAAACGCAGTAAGAAGTTTGTGTCTACAAGATATATCACAGCTAAAAATGTTCCTCGTAAATACCTTCACGACTGACTGCATAATTTGAAAGTGTTGGTATTGAGTTTACGTGTAATGCAAACTCATCTAACAATCTATCTATACTTTCTTCCAACTCAAGTTCATCTTCGCTGTTGTTGTTATTCAATTGAGTAGATGTTTGTTCCAGCAATGCTTCTACTGTTGGTGCGAAGGCGATACTCTAATAGCTGTCGAATGCTTTGGGCATCGCGACGTGCGATACTTTCCCGTAGTTTTTGTTTCAATTCCGGTGACAATTGCAGGGTAATAATCGTCATAGTTTGATAGTGCGGTTAAACCGTTTTTTCATTTTATATCCGGCAAATCATATATATTGTAGAGACGTTCCACCGGAACGTCTCTACTGAATTTCAAATGATTTAATCATCGTTTCTGCTGTTTCGATAAAGTCGTTGTAATTATCTATTGCTGCTGTGTAAGTAATTACATATGCCTTATCACCTTTTAAAGTAAAAAGTTGCATACTTTTTAATTTATTTTCTTCATCTTCGCCAGTGTAAATTAATTTATATGCTGATTTATTTGCCAGAGTTTTGTCACTTTGCTTTTGAATTTGAGCTTTTACCAAATGTCTTGTGATGTCTTTAGTAGATGTATCGCTAAAATCCTGTAATGTCCCGGAAAAATCTTCAACGCTGATAGTCAGTTTTTCTTGGAATTTGTCTGCATCACTTTGTTTGGGAGAGACAAATGCAACTACTTCGCTAGTGATAAGATTATCTATATCTCGTCTTTCCCAGCTTTGCGGATATTTGATTTTTATCCCTAAACTTGAATTTGCATAAGTTAAGAAATCTTCTGGTGGTTTAGAATCAAAAAATAAGTACCAATATCCAATACCGATCGCAAGTACTGCTGCGATCGCCAATCCTATCATAAATTTACCAGGCGATCGCTCTAGCTGAGTTGGCGTAGTTGAATTGACTGTTGTGCCCAAAGCTTGCAATGCATCCGTTGCTGAGTGGTAACGCTCACGAAAGTCATAGCGCACCATTTTATTGAGAATATCTGCTAACTGTTGAGTTACCTGTGCTTGATTTTGCCAAATAATTTCACCTTGAGAGTCTTTTGGCAATTTGCTTGGGAATATTCCTGTAAGTGCTTGGATAGCAATCATTCCCACTGCGTAGACATCGCTGCTGAATTGCGGGTTACAACTACGTTGTTCGCTCGGCATGTAACCAGGAGTACCAATCGCAACTGTAAAACTCGTTTGACCTTGAGAATTAACTACTTGGGTACTGATTTGTTTGACTGCACCAAAGTCAATCAAGACAATTTTACCATCTTGACGCCGCCGGATGTTTGATGGTTTGATATCTCGGTGAATGATTTCGTGCTGATGAACGAAAGCTAAAACTTCGAGAATATGTTGTAAAATTTCAATGGCATAAGCTTCGCTAAGTTGTTTGCCTTTAGGCAATTCTTCACTTAAATCGTGACCTTCGATAAACTCCTGAACCAAATAAAATTCCTGATTTTCCTCAAAGTGAGCTAAAAGACAGGGGATTTGGTCATGCTTTCCTAAAGTTTCCAGCATTTCTGCTTCTTGGTCAAAAAGCCGTCGTGCTTCTCCTAAAGTGTGCGGGTCGGTAGCTTTTGGTTTAAACTGCTTGACAACGCACTTAGGATTCCTCGGTCGTTGCATATCTTCAGCTACGAAAGTAACTCCAAATGCTCCTTGTCCCAAATGTTGAATAATTTGGTAGCGTCCACCAAGCTTTTGACCCAGCATTACAGTCACCATAAGTCCTGCAAGTTATCACCTTATTTAATGACGATTTTCGCACACAATTAAAGTTGCTAATATTTACGAAATATCAATATATTTACGCATGGTACCGAAATGGTGCTTATTATCAGTGTAATCGCTTATATTCCTATAAAAGTAAGATATACGCTTTTTTATGGCATTTAAGTTACTCAGTCCGACGTTGACTCATGTTGCAATTTGTGGTTTAGCAATGCTTGTGACTACCACAACAGCACAACCTCAGCCTAGTTATGCTAGCAACCGAAAGTTCTCTTGCGCTCAAAGCAAAGGTGTACCTGTAACATTTGCGCGTCGAGAAGATGGGAGAAACGTACCAATGATTCGCTGGGTTTCTTCTTTTTCTTCTTTGACACCTTTACAACGCTGTCGAGAGGTATCGCGGAGATTTCAGAGAAGTTATGACAATGGTACTTTGAAAACTATCATCACTGGGACGCTGAATAAACAATCTGTTGTGTGTGCTGTTGTGAGTACAAATGATGCTTGCACTAGCAGCACTGTGTTATTCACCCTGAAACCTGGTGCTAATGCCAGAGATGTTGTCAAAAGTCTGTTCGATCGCCGTGCTTTAGCTTCTGGAGAAATTCAAAATCAAAGTAACGATGATACTCAAATATATATTGATTTTGATACGTATTTGAATAATCTGCAACCTGAGCGGTGAAAAATCGTAGGGTGCATTAACGCAGTAACGCACCGCTATAATTAGGCACGTTTTGGTTAATGCGGTGCGTTACGGCAAAGCCTAACGCACCCTACAAGAGGTTTTATCAGAAGCTTTACGTAGGGTGCGTTAACGCAGTAACGCACCGCTATAATTAGGCACGTTTTGGTTAATGCGGTGCGTTAAACTACCCTTCGGGTTCCGCGTCAGCGGTACGTTATAACGCACCCTACAGAAAGTTTTATCAGAAATTGGGTAAATAAGATGAAGTATTATCACGCGCTTTCACCTGTGCTGATTGGTGTATCGATGGTGCTGGTACAATCTCAGGTAGCTGTGGGACTGCCTGCATCAGAGATAGAAAAGATTGGCAGAGAAATCACCGTGCAAATTGTTGACAGTCAAAATCCCAGCTTTGCGGGTTCGGGGATAATTATCAAGCATACTGGCAATGTTTACACTGTTTTAACTGCGCGTCATGTGGCAAAGGGGGGGAAAAAACAAATCATCACTTCTGATAAACAAAGTTATCAAATCAAGAATATCAAACCTCTGCCAAGTTTGGATTTAGCTGTTGGGGAATTTAATAGCAATCAAAAATACACAACGGCGAAAATCGGTAACTCTGATAAAGTGACAAATAATAGTGTAGTTTACGTTGCTGGGTTTCCGGCAAAGACGTCAGTAACTCCTAATGTTGATTTTAGAATCAAAGATGGCAAGGTAGATGCTAAAGGTTCCCAGCGTGATGGTTATGACCTCAGTTATGATAATCGCACGTCGGGGGGTATGAGTGGCGGGGCTATATTAAACGAGCAAGGGGAATTAATTGGAATTCACGGTAGAGCAATTACTCAAGCTTCAGAAGAGGATTCTGGGCAGCTTGTGATAAGTGGAGCTTTAGGAACTACTATTTATTCTAGTTTGCGGCAAATGTTGACGGTTGGGGTGGATGTGGGAGTGAAACCACCAAATGTAGTTGCAACGGCGCCGACAGCAGATGATTTTTATCTGAAAGCGTATGAAAAGTATAGTCACAAAGATTATAAAGGCGCTATACAAGATTGGACTGAAGCAATTCGCCTTAATCCTAACTTAGCCTATGCCTACTACAACCGGGGTGTTGTCCGCAGCGAATTGGGAGATAAGCAGGGGGCAATAGCTGATTACAATACTGCCATCAAGATTAATCCTAACTTAGCCTATGCCTACAACAACCGGGGTGTTACCCGTGCTGATTTGGGAGATAAGCAGGGGGCAATTGCTGATTACAATACTGCCATCAAGATTAATCCTAACTTAGCTAATGCCTACTACGGTCGGGGTGTTGTCCGCGACGAATTGGGAGATAAGCAGGGGGCAATTGCTGATTACAATTCTGCCATCAAGATTAATCCTAACTTAGCTAATGCCTACTACGGTCGGGGTGTTGTCCGCAAGGAGTTGGGAGATAAGCAGGGGGCAATTGCTGATTACAATACTGCCATCAAGATTAATCCTAACTTAGCTAATGCCTACTACGGTCGGGGTGTTGTCCGCAAGGAGTTGGGAGATAAGCAGGGGGCAATTGCTGATTACAATAC
>NZ_JBPAOH010000061.1:0-40717 GCF_050875635.1 Tolypothrix sp. VBCCA 56010 | reverse complement strand
GTGCTCCACTTGGTCCGACACCAAGACCCTTCGGGTTCGGCAGTCCCCCATCGACGGGAACCGCGCCCGTCGGGGGCTGCCTCACCGCACTGCCTCCCCAATGACGGCAGGTGCCTCAACGGAGGGAACCTCCGCACGGCACTGCCTCCCCAATGCCCAATTACCAATTACCAATTACCAATGCCCCAGTCCTGCGTGTTTATATACAATTGACTTTCATATCCTTCGGTTTTGGTTAATTTCTCCTAGGCTCTACAACAAAATGCTAAAGTTGAAAATGATTGGTGTGAAACACGCCCTGACTGGCTAAACCAATTGAAAATCCCAAAAACACTAGAAAAATTTTCAGTGTGAGGGGTTGCAAATGGGTAGCGAGATTCATTCCGTGGGTCAACACTGTTTCAATGGAAACCAATTCAGTTATACTACCCGAACCACGTTGGCATGGGTTTTTGGAAAACTTGGTTTAGTACTCCCGAAACTGTAGCGTCATCTAGGACAAACTCGTTTGAAGAGATGAGCGCTGAAGTTGCAGGCAATTCTAGCTCTAATGGCGTTGGCGATGCTCCTCCGAAGGAGACTCGCATCGTTTTTAGTACAGAGCGAGATATTGACTTATATGAATTAGAAGAACTCTGTGATGCCGTCGGTTGGTCGCGTCGTCCTTTGAGAAAAGTGAAAAAAGCGATCGAGCATAGTTTTCTCGTAGCCACAATGTGGCAAGTGCGAGGAACCCAACGACGGCTGATTGGTTTTGCCCGTGCTACCTCAGACCACGCTTTTAATGCCACTATTTGGGATGTGGTAGTTCACCCGGACTTTCAAGCTAAAGGACTGGGTAAAGCACTGATGAAGTACGTACTCAAAAAACTCCGAAGTGAAGAGATTAGCAATGTCACTCTCTTCGCTGACCCTCATGTTGTCGATTTCTATCGGACTATGGGGTTTGTTGCCGATCCTGAAGGTATTAAAGGCATGTTTTGGTATCCTCAGTAATCCCTGATATAAATAAATATGCTTGCCGACCAAAAGTAAGTTATGATGGTAAAAACCTATTTTTATCATAGAACTAGGTTCGTTTAACTTATTTCTCGGTGTAAAGACAAATTTTTGTATTTGCATTTGACAAATTATTTGCAAAATAGTTTGACGATGAAATAAATTAACTAAGCAACCAGAAAATCTGATAAGATGTCATAGTTGCTCTGCAAAAGCAAAAATATGGTAACGTTACCAAAGTTTTGCTTTTAAACAAAGTAATTATGTCAAATTCATGCTTAACCACTATATAAAGTGGATAAATATAACCGGGATGTAGCGCAGCTTGGTAGCGCGCCTGCTTTGGGAGCAGGATGCCGCAGGTTCAAATCCTGTCATCCCGATTTCATAATGCGAATCATAAAACCCTAGATTTAGTAGCAGAATCTAGGGTTTTTATCATTTTTTATTAAAAAATAAAAACTTCCTGAGAATTTTACTAAAAATTGAGTAAGGGTTGTACTCAAAAAAGTATCAAGATTAGACTTTTTAGTAAGTATAAATATTTATTGATTTTGGCAGCATATCTGATTTGAGCATCTCAATATAAAGCATTTATGTTAATTGGGGCGGGAAATGTTTAAATCGGATTATTGTCAAAATAAGCACATATAAAATTTAAATTTATGGAACGATCCATTAGGCAATGGTGTCAACTATCCTCAGAAAAGACAATAAAATGGCATTTATCGCCTTAAAGGTAGAGGACATTTTTCGCTGCTTGTAGAAAGCCTAACTTTTCACGGTATGTGGATTCATGATGTATGGGTATAGAGGTGTTAATTTTTGTGAGATTTTCTTGCATGGGGAATTTTTCAGATTCCTCCTACACCCGTATCTATTAGAGAGTTTCCAGATTTCGTCGTTAGGTAGAAAGCAGCAGCAATCAATGCTTTTACAGCATTTCTCTGTGAAAAGCAAGGCGAAATTAAGAAAACAACGCTGTCAATTGGCGAAGACGATACTATAACTAAAACAAGTTGGTTCTGTGCCAATCCAACCAAAGTCTCGACTTAATTAAAGTATTGATGCGAGGAAAAGTCATGAAATCATTGGTTCGCTGGGGCGCAACATTAGGATTAATCGGGAGTACACTGCTCTCGACGGTATTTGTGGGAAATGTCCCAGTGCTGGCATTGACACAACAACAAGTCAAAGAGAAACTCGATTCAGTACCAGTGTTTTTGATTATGAATAATCAAGACATACCCCTAACTAGTTCTGTGCCTGCGGGTCAAAACGGGCAAAAACCAGGTTTTGTGACACAGGTTTTTATGAGCGCTCAGGAAGCTCAGGCTTTTATGAACCAGCTGCGGAACAGGAAAGACCCAGACCCGAAAATAGCGGAAATAGTAAAAACCCTACAAGTGAAAGCAGTGCCTTTGGGGGTGATTTATCAGAAAGTAAAAGAAACCGCTAACAGCCCAGACCGTCTGCTGTTTACTTTTCAACCTGGAAAACAGGAGCTTGAGGGAGCAGTAGCATTACTCAACCAAAGCGGTCAAAAGGTCAAGCGGTTTCTTAGCGTGCCTGTTTTTATTGTGAACTCGCCAGACAAGGGTTACATACTGATGAAACGGCGTTCTGACAACAAGGATATTTTTCCTCTGTTTTTAAGTAAAAAAGACGCACAGAATTTGTTGAACCAGGTAAAGTCTGAAGTGCCCAAGGCTGAGATTCAAGTCGTGGACATGGACGGAATAATTAAAGCCTTGCAAGAGAAAAACGACCAGTGGCTAAATCAAGTTGCCTTAATCCCATCTTCTGAGAGCATTGAATATATCAGCAAGCTGATGGGAAATAACCCACCCAATCGTTCTGCGGCTCCTGCTCAAAATCAATCACCATCTGTACCCGCTAAGAAAAAATAATGAATCTAGGACTTACGCACTGTATAAATGGGACATCATGTGTATTAAGGGAATTCGGTCGTTTCAGACTTTTGGTGACTAGTATCAGATAGGCAGCGATCGCTCATATTGGAAAAATCAAACGTTAATGCCTGAAAATCCCTACCCCATACCTGAGATTTTTGTCAATGCGTAAGTCCTATGAACTATAACTACACCCTCCCGTCCATATTCATAGGGCTATCAATCGCCATAATACAGCCGCAAGCAGCACAGGCAATATCCTGTAGTAAAGAAGTGGATATTATTGCCGAAAAAATCACCGTATTAATTGATAGTAAAGCACCTGGTTCTGGGGTGATTATTAAGCGAGAAGGCAATACTTATACTGTCCTCACTGCCTATCATGTGGTCAATCAACCCAATCTAAAATATGAAATTGTCACCCCAGATAATCAGCGTTATCAACTAAAATACAGCACAGTGAAACCGCTGTCACAAAAGGTAGATTTAGCCGTTTTGGAGTTTAGTAGCAGCCAAAATTATCAAGTTGCTAAAATTGGTAATTCTGATGAGGCGAAAAGACGGACAAACATTTATATCACTGGGTTTCCGGCAAAGACCGGCGGAATTAAAGTACCTTTTTATGACTGCCGCGATGGGCAAATTCTTGCTAATGCTACTCAGATATCTGTTGATGGCGGCTATACCTTATTTTATGACAATGCTACACTCCCAGGCATGAGTGGTGGTCCAGTGCTGAATGAGAAAGGTGAGGTAATAGGCATTCATGGTAGGAGTGAACCAGCAGTTGATGTTAATTTTGATGAGATAAATCCTACTGTTGCTACTGTGAAATCGGGTAGAAATGCAGGCATTCCCATCAACACTTTTGTCAGATTGTTGCCAAGAGAAAGTGTAGATGTGGGTATTAGTTTGCCTGCGCCAAAAGTGACAACACGCCAAGCGGATGACTTGTTTGTTCGTGAACAAGTAATAAAAAAGAAACTAGACTCAGTACCAGTTTATTTAATTACTAATTCCCAAGGTTTACCTTTAAGCCGTCGTATTCCTGAAGGTCAAAATGGGCAAAAATCCACTGGTTCTGTAACTGGTGTTTATCTGAGTCGGCAGGAGGCTCAATCGTTTATTAAAGAATTACAGAATGTGAAAGGCAAAGACCCGAAAATGGAAGAAGTGGTCAAAAGCCTACAAGTGACGGCAGTGCCTTTAGGGGTAATTTATCAGCAATTGCAAAAAACCAAAAATCAGCCAAACCGCCTTTTATTTGCCTTTAAACCTGTCGATACGGAGGTGAAGGAAGCGATGGACTTGCTGCGTCAAAGCGGTCAGCAAGTAAATCAATTTAAAAGCGTGCCTGTTTTTGCTGTTAGGTTTTCACCAGAACAAGGATATGTACCAATTAAACTCAAAGCTGACAATCAGCAACTTATTCCTTTGTTCTTAAGCAAGCAAGACGCACAAGGTTTGTTGAATCAGGTGAAGCCAAAGTATCCTAAAGCTGATATTCACGTAACAGATGTAGATGGGGTGATTAAAACCTTGCACGATAAAAACGATGCTTGGCTGAACCAAGTTGTTTTAGTGCCATCCCCAGAGTCTAGGGAATATATTAAGACGCTGCCTAAGGATAGATTTTCGCCTCCTATTGAGTGGAATGAAAGGCAAACTCGTTAGTGTTTATTTCATCTGAGCAACTCAAAGCGAACAACAATTCACAGCCCAAGAAGCCTAATCAACGTTAAGGAATGACGGATACACAGCCAAATCTAGTTTCTGGTTTACAACTTTGGCAGTGGCGCAATGCAGCAATCAAGGCAGCGATCGCCATTGATGTTTCACCATCTGAGGTAGATTGGTTACTACAAGAAGTAGCTGGTTTAGACCGCTTGGCATTGCGTTTGGAATCTTTTAAAGACTGGTCGGCGATCGCCCTCAAGTTGCCTTTAGAAGATTTAGAGCATCTTTGGCAGAGACGATTAAATGACCGTTTGCCAGTGCAGTACATTGCTGGAGTTACACCTTGGCGAAAGTTTAAAATCGCGGTATCGAATGCGGTTTTGATTCCCAGACCGGAAACTGAGTATTTAATTGATTTGGCTGTGGCTGCAAGCTTGGCAAATCCGCTTTTACAGCAAGGTCACTGGGCGGATTTGGGGACTGGTAGTGGTGCGATCGCTTTAGGATTAGCAGATGTCTTTAGGACAGCAACAATTCATGCTGTTGATTGCAGTTCAGATGCTTTGGCGATCGCCCAACAAAATGCTTTAAATTCCGGTTTGGCTGACCGCATTCGCTTTTATCAAGGTTCTTGGTGGGAGCCGTTAGAATTGCTCAAAGGTCAGTTTAGCGGCATGGTGTCAAATCCGCCTTATATCCCCACCAGCACCGTATCTACGCTACAACCAGAAGTAGTTGACCATGAACCACATCAAGCTCTGGATGGTGGTGCTGACGGCTTAGATTGCATCCGCCATTTGATAGATATTTCTCCCACTTACTTACGACCTGGTGGCGTGTGGTTAATTGAGATGATGGCAGGACAAGCGGATGCGGTGCGGGAAATGTTGCTTAATCAAGGTAGCTATTGCAATGAAGTTGAAATTCATGCTGATTTAGCGGGAATTGAACGCTTTGCCGTCGCAAGAGTGTTGCTAAATAGATACAAGTAGGTGAGAAAGCGTTGTGTAAGTCCTGGGATTTTAAGCGTTGAAGTGAAAAGTCAAGTTTTCCCGAAGGTCAGAGGGAATTTTTATCATCTCACTTTGGTCAGCTAGGCGCTTACGCGCTTCAAAGAATGCTTGCTCCATACCTTGAGTGTAATTCAGCAAAAGGAGCTTGTGTTCAAACTGCACGCGACTTTCTATTTCATCTACTAATAGTCGTTTCCATTTATCGATCATTTGCCATTTCACTCCCACACTCGGCATGACCATCACACATAGAGGCACAAGTTCGTGTTCCACAGGTCTTATACTTTCCTCTAGCACACTAAGCCACAAGTAAGCCTGGAACATATCTAAGTCCCGAAGACAAGAGTGTGCTACATCTGGATCGCTCAATCCACCTCTTAGGCTACGATGATCGGGAAATAATTGTAATAGTTGGCAGTAAACTGTTGAACCAATCTCAGAAGTTACTTTTAACATTTGCTCAACTAAAGTTAAGGCTGGAGAACCAAGCTGATGTTTAGCGGCAGCTGCACAGACTCGCTGCCAGGGGATAGCGACTTGTTCTTCAACAAACTTGAAGTAGGGACACAGCAGAACTTTCTCCACTGATGTCAACTGATTAATAAGTAACTTGTTACTGAAATTGAACAGCGTAGTCAGAAAGCCAACGACGCGCCAATCCTTTGCCGTTACGTGTTGATCCTGATATTTAAGTAATACTTGTTCTAGTTCATTTGCCAGCTTTTTTATATTTGGTATTGCTGATAACGAAAGAGAAATTTGGTTAGAAACATTTCCTGTTGTTATAGGAGTGACAACGATACCAGACTGCTGCTGGTACATCTCTAGTATTTTTTGATAAACTTCGCAGGCAAATTGATTTATTCGCTGCGCCAATTGAGAATCAATAATGTCAGGAATATATTCGTAGAGGGATTTCGCCTGTATCCCTGCTTGATTGGTTGTACGATATAGTACATTATTCAATAATTTAGCTGCGGTTAATCCTCGAGCTTCTGGCAAAGCTGCTTTCATCAATTCTCCATAGAACTTGGGATTTTTGGATAAAGAAGATACATCAACTGTGTAACGGTCTGCCCAAAGGTTAACTAAGCGCTCAACCGAGGGAGATTCAGAAATGTTAGTAGATAGCAGCATAAATTAAGGAAATTAATTTACACAAAATCTTACAATGGTACGGGTGCAATTATTGTGTTATTTGTAAAAATCTTTAGGTAAAAAATAGTATTGCGATGTAGTTCGTCGTGTTAGAGACAGATTTGCGCTCAAGTAGGGTTAACTAATATGACACAAGTTTCTTTAGTTGATTTGATTGCTGGCGCCCGCGCTGGCTTTTTAGTAAGCTTTCCTACAGATACTGTACCTGCACTCGCAGCGTTACCAGAAAAAGCAGAATTAATTTTTGCAGCGAAGCAACGCAGCCAAGATAAACCTTTGATTTTGATGGCAGCGGATGCAGAGGATTTGTGGTCTTATGTAGTTGGTAGCGATGAAGAGTATAAAATTTGGCGCTCAGTCATGGATAAGTATTTGCCGGGAGCGTTGACACTGGTGTTACCAGCGTCAGGATGTGCGCCAAAAGCAATGAATCCTACAGACTCGATGACAATTGGTGTGCGGATACCGAACAGTGCGATCGCTCAAACTATTTTGGCGCAAACAGGTCCCCTTGCCACTACTAGCGCTAATGTATCAGGTCAACCTGCTTTGCAGACAATGACAGAAATTGCGGCTCAGTTTCCCGATGTTCTGACTTTGGCAGAAACAGAATGCCAGCGAGAAATACCAGGACTCGGTGTACCTTCGACTGTTGCTAAATGGACTGGGAGCAATTGGCAAATTTTGCGACAAGGTGCAGTGAACTTAGAGTTTTGACACTTGAATAAAAAGTTTAAGACAAAAACGCCAAAATCTCTGATTTGGCAGTATACAATTTTTTTAGTATATTTTTTGACTTAACTTTCTTCAGACTCCTGAATTCTGATTTATCTTATATTTTTGGGCTAAATTTTGGCAATCGGAAGTTAGAATTTCCCCAAGGAAGTCAGAATCAAGGAGTATGCTGAGTGATAGGAATAGAGCAGTTTTGTCAAATGGGTGCTGAATATAAAAACTGCTGATTTTTCTCTCAAATTTCAAATAAACCACAAAACAGAAAAATCTTTACCTATAGCTTCTTGTTTGGCGGACTAAAAACTTGGGAATTTTGCTTCGCTTTTCTTGATGGTTAATTAATAACTTGATATTGCCAAATTTATGGATTGGAGCAACTGGGTATATTTGGGAGTGGGAATAGCATTGGGGCTGGGTTTAAGTGCGTTATTTACGCGACGAAAAACGTCCTCTAGCTTGAATGTAGTGCTTGAGCAACAAGATGTATCAGCACTTGAGCAAGAAATGAAGCGTCTAATGCTGGCGTATCAAATGGCAAGGGAAATGAGCCAGTTTAAGGCGGGATTTTTGGCGCGGACTACCCATGAATTGCGATCGCCTCTCAATGGTTTAATTGGTTTACATCAGTTAATTTTGTCAGATTTATGTGAAGATGCGGCGGAGGAACGAGAATTTATCGCCCAAGCTCACGAACGTGCGCTCAAGCTACTCAAGTTAATTGATGAAATTCTCAAAGTCTCCAGGACTGAATACGGCAACAATAAATTAGATATCCAACCCCAATCTTTAGCAGAAGTTTTGCAGGAAGTTCATAGCTTAACTTATATGCTGGCGGCAAATCGCAATTTTACCTTGCAACTTTTGCCACCCGATCCAGATATTTATGTTTTGGCAGATCCGCGCTGGCTAAGGCAAGTATTGCTAAATTTAGTAGATACTTCGATTACTCAAATGGAAGAAGGTAGTATTTCTATTTCAACTGCTTCTTCACCTACAAGTAAATTTATTCATATTTGCTTGGATGTGCCAACTAATGCTATTCCTGCAAGTGAGCCAATAAATTTAATTAAATCTGAATATATGCCTGATACTGACAAGCAAAACGCTTTTTTTTCGCCAGGAATGAGGCTATTACTAAATCAAACTTTGTTGGAAGTTATGGGGGGAAAGTTGGAAATTGTTTCTCCCGTTAGCAATGAACCAAGTGAGCATTATAGCAGGCTACAACTTTCTATCCCCCTAATGATTCCTGAAGCTGGATTTCCGGAGTCGGCATAAGGTTAGGTTGATTGTATAACACCATCGTGGTGCTGGAATTGCTCTGGAAACCAATTTTCTTGTAGAATCCCTGTTGGTGTGTTGTCATCAAATACACGCGCTCAACTCCGTGCATGTGCGGATGACTCAAAACCGTTTCTACTAATTTGCTTCCCAGTCCAGTACCGCGATAGTCTGGGTGAATCACAACATCCCAAATTGTGGCACGATAAATACCATCAGAAGTTGCCCTCGCAAAGCCAATTAATCGTTCTTTATCGCGCACGCTAATTACTGGCTGACTGTTAGCAATGGCTATGCCCATATCTTCTATACTGCGCCCTTTTGCCCAGAAAGCAGCAATATTAAATAGCTCTTGGAGTTGGTAAAGGTCAATTTCTGACTTGCGATCGCTAAATTTAATTTGAGTATTATTCATGCCACCGTATCCAATTTTTACAATATATTTGCTATCGTTAAGTTTTATTTTTTTCAGATAGCTATAGTAGTATATCTATTGGAAACTCATGATATGGGCTATCCTTAAGTCAGATTTTTCTATATATCGCCTGTAGTGTATATATTCCAACTATTTTTAAATTTTATACTTCAAGATTTATTGACAAATCCACTTCCACAGTGGATGACTCGATCCTTGCTGGCGTATCCGACAAACTTGTTTTTCTAAACGTTGCTGTTCTTGGTGTGGTAAACCCATTAAGATATTCCGACTTTGCCAAACTAAAACAGCAGCAGTCATCCCGATACAAAAAGCTAAACCAATGGTAGAGAATGGATGATAAAAAAGTCCATATCGCACCGCTACCCAGGTAAAATATTGTCGCCACAGAACAATTTCTTCACGCAAAGACCACAAGCAAATCGGCGCAAGGGTGAGCCACAAAAATAGGCAGAACAACCATCTACCATATACTGTCAATTGGTGTAGCTTTTGTACTTGTTGAGCAAAAGATGGATCTGTTATTGGCGGTTTTTCAAATTGATCCATAGGCGTGGGGGTGTTAGTTGTTGGTTGTTGGTTGTTGGTTGTTGGGTGTTGGTTGTTGGTTGTTGGGTGTTGAGTGTTAGTTGTTAGTTGTTGGTTGTTGGTTGTTAGTTGTTGGTTGTTAGTTGTTGGTTGTTGGTTGTTGGGTGTTGAGTGTTAGTTGTTAGTTGTCAAAAATTACTCTTATCCATTAACCACTATCGACTATCGACTAACCACTATCAACTATCGACTATCTACTAACTTTCAGCGGATGCATCCATCGATTCTCTAGTTGCTGTGGGTGTGGATGAACCAGTGCGTTCTCTCCACCAAGCTAAAAGAGTACTGGCGATGAAAATACTGGAATAAGCGCCCATTGTAAAGCCAATAATCAAGGCTAGGGCGAAGTTATGCAAAGTTTCGCCGCCAAAGAGAAAGATAGCAAATAATGTCAGCAACACGGTTAAGGTGGTGTTGATTGACCGTGCTAAGGTTTGGTTTACTGCATCGTCTACAATATCGTTAATTGATTTATTAGGATTGGTTTTGACGGTTTCGCGAATGCGATCGTAAATGACTACGGTATCATTCACTGAAAAACCTGTGATTGTCAGTAGGGCGACAATGAACAGACTATCAACTTCAGTGCCAAATATCAAACCCAAAATCGAGAACGCACCTACTGTAATCAAGATGTCGTGAAACAAAGCAATAATCGCAAAAATGGCGTAGTCTAACTGAAAGCGGAAGTTCATGTAGACGGTGATGCCAACAAAAGACACGAGGAGAGCTAATAAACCAGACCTAAATAGTTCTTGCCCTAATGTCGGACCAACCGAGTCAATTTGATTTTTTTGCGGGTCAAAAACACCGATTTTTTCGCTTAAGGCGTTTTGTAATTTGCTGCGTTGATCGACAGTCAAATCTTTTGTGCGAATTGTTACGCCATTCTCACCAGCAAGTTGAATGCTGCTATCGCCTATTCCCTGTTCTTTGGCTACTTCGCGAACAGCGGCAATATCAATTGGTTTATCACAATTACCCGGTCTTGTACAATCGCGTTCAAATTGCAAGCGCGTACCACCGATAAAATCCAAACTGGGACGCAGGGGTGATTTGATTCCCGGAGTTTGCCAAGAAATCACCATCGAAATGATACCAATGATGATGATGACAGAAGAAATAGTCCACCAAAGCGATCGCGATTTATTTATACTTAGTTTCATCTAAAACCTCCAAAAGACCCCCACTGTAGCGGTACTCCGCTCAGTAGTGGGGATGCCAGAGCCGGCACGTTCGCGCAGCGTCTTTGCAAGGAGAGGGAAAACGCCACGTGCTGTAGCCTGTGGAACCCGTCCAACGCAGTGGCTCTTCTCCCGCAGCGCTGGCGCAGGAATGGAGGGGGAATTGTCAAACGTCCCTTGAGTGTTTTTCTGCTTTAGCAGAAACAACGAGAGGGACAGTTGAGCAATTCCTAATTTCTTAGGTTGCATACGAGTAACCGTCCTTTTTGTGAATATGTTTGCAATACTTGTAAGAAATCCCTTGAACTAATCCATTTTTGGTTGAGACATTGAAACTTCCTGTTGCACGAGTTGCAATTCTTCCAACGTATTCGCCTATTTTTTTGCCACTGGTGACAATGGCTTTGACAATATCGCCAGTTTGAAAACCAAAGTGAAATTTAGTTCTTGAACAATGACGAACGGTAAATCCAAATTTGTCTGTACGACATGATTGGCGTGTACCGTGACCGTTTGCTGTAATCAACAATGGCTTGACATTTTTAATATTGAGAGTTGGCGTTGAGCTACCAACACAAGCAGCATCTAGCCAATGGGTTTTTTCTAGATTTTGTTGGTTCCGATTAAACTTCGTTAAACCACCAGAACCAGTTTCTACTGGTAATTCAGTTACTTTTAAAACGAACAACAGAGCAAATCTAGTAGTGTTAACTGCTGCCGCATCTGCCAATGGTCTTTTGGCTTGCTTAAGGATTTTCTCTAACCTTGACTGGTCTTTTTTGAGAAACTCTTTGATATCCTTAGTCCCTTTCTTTGTGTTGCATTTTTCACAACTCAATGTCAGGTTTGTGATTGAATTAGAACCTCCTTTTGCTCTGGTATGAATGTGTTCTATCTGAAGTGGAACGTCTTTAACTCCACAGTAAGCACATTGTCTATTCCACTTTTCTAATAAGAATTCTCTAGTTTCGTAACCCGCAAGTGTACCTTGTTGATATTCTTTTCCTTGAATATCAGGGTTACGCATCAATTGCATATCAAAGCGTACTAGCTCTTGACTAATCGCTCTAATTGGCGACAATTTGCGTAATTTATCAACCCAAGTTTTGATGTTTTCAATCCGGCTTTGTAAACTCGGAGCTAACCAACCTTTTGGACGTGTTCTGTTCAATAATCTTGGTTGACGATATCTAGTTTTTCTGTTTCTTCTACTACGTCTTAATAGTCTTCTAGAAGTTAAAGCATCTCTAATTGCAAAACCTCTATGCTTCAGTTCAGCAGCAAAAACAACCTCGCCAGTAGTATCGTTAACTAATGCAATTCCTGTATGTTTAGCTCCAGGGTCAATCTTTAACCTCAAAGCTGATACTGGGGATTCAGGGCGTGATTCCTTTAATACTAAAGTGAACGGGAATCGTCTATAAACTGCTGCTTTTTTGTTTCGTAGTAGTTGCCTCGCTGTAGCTGGATGAATTGGGTCTAATGGTCGTTTTTCTGAATCAATAACGGTTAACCTAAGCATGAGAGTCACCCCTCATGCTCGGCTTCAAAACCGGACGTGAGATTTTCACCTCATCCGGCTCCTCGTTGATTTGGCTCGTTGTCATGAGTACCTCAATTACCCATTTCCCATTAACCTTTGTAAGGCGTTTGGTGGGCTTAGGCTCGACACTTTTGCAGTCGGATTCTGTGCCGACAGCATTGTAATCACTTGCTGTCTTGATGTCGTGGCAATGTCTGTGCAAGAGTTGCCAATTATTGTAAGAATCCTTTCCACCTTGTGATTTGGGGATTGTATGGTCAACTTCCATCACATCGTTTTCACGGAAAAATAATCTACAGTAGGGACATTTGCCTTTTTGCTTTTTCAGGAGTATTGCTACTCTATTTGGCAATTCAGGATTATTTCCCTTTCTTATACTCCAATAAACTAGGTTTCCGTCGTATGGAGACGCTTCGCCTTTTACCTTAACATGATTGACGTGTAATGTATTGCCATGTTTTAGCAATCGCATTTGGGCTGAACTTTCATGTTTGGTTGCGAATACCCAGTTATCGTCACCTATAGTTTGCCAATACTTGGTATTGACCCATTTCCAGTTCTTATTTGTGTGACGACGTTTTGTCCAAGCCCTGAGCTTTTGATACAATAGGTAATCTAATTTATTAAAAACTACCGTATTTGTTACCGTTGAGTAATAGTTAGCCCATCCCCTAATAATAGGGTTAAGGTGTGAGATTAGCGCCGATTGTGGCGCTCCTCTATGTCTTTCTATTACTTTGGCGATTTGGTCGTAATGTATCTTTTGCTTATTTTTGCTTGGTGTGATGATTGTCTTAAACTCTTGAGGCTTTCCTTGGGAACTCCTTACGGAATTATATCTTCCGCAAAGGAATTGTCTTACAGAATACCCAAGAAACTCGAATCCAGGTTTCTCTTCTCCCAATGGATTGAGAGTGTGTGCGATTCGTGTCTTGCTAGGTTTTAATTCCAATCCCATGCCTGACAACCATTCCACCATAAACTCACGGCATCTTTGGACTACGGTTATATCTTCGTGAAAAATTACGAAGTCATCGGCGTACCGAATTACATCTGGTGGCGGTATATCTACCTTTTTCCCATTGATTCTCGGTTGCCTTCTTGGAAATGCCTTTTTAATAGCATTTTCCATCCCGTGGAGGGCAATGTTTGCTAGTAGTGGGGAAATTACGCCACCCTGCGGTGTACCCTCAGATGTACTGAAGAACTGCCTATTATCCATCACTCCCGATTTTAACCATGCGCGAATTTGTCTGCATGTGATTGGGGATGTGTTTATCTTCTTGAGCAGTGCTTTGTGTTCAATGCGGTCAAAACACTTGGAAATGTCCGCATCTAACACGTATTTGGCTTTTTGATTGATAGCCTTTTGAACGGCGGAAATTGCATCTTGGCATGAGCGTCCTGGTCTGAACCCGTATGAATTTGGTTCAAATCGCGCTTCCCATTCTGGTTCTAATGCCAGTTTGACAAGTGCTTGCAAAGCTCGGTCTTTCATTGTAGGTATGCCCAAAGGTCGTTTTTCTTCCGTCCCAGGCTTTGGAATCCATACTCGCCTAGTTGGATTGACTTTGGCTCCCAATTTAAGTTCACCAATCAGGATGAGACGTTGCTTCGGGGTTAGTGATTTGACACCATCCACACCTGCCGTCTTCTTTCCCTGGTTATCTTGGGTAACTCTACGAACCGATAGTGCTTTTGCTGACCAAGACTTCATCAGCATCTTTTGGAGTCTGTGAGCTATTTTTACATCACCACGCTGAGAGGCTTTGTAGATTCTCTTTTGGAGCTTAAAGACACATTTTTCCAGCTTGCGCCATTCAATGTGCTTCCATTCCACCATCAGGTTTTCCTGTGTTTTAGACATATATACTCTTACTTGAAACCCTACTTTCCAAATCATCGTGGGTCTGTCAGCGTATCCCTGCTATTACAGGAGGGCATTAGCTTCTGACCCAATCCCACCCAACGCCCTCATCCGGTTAGCACCTACTCCTGGTATTCGACCTCCAAGAGAGATAAGCGCGGGTTACTTCGTTTCTGATATCCATTGGTTGAACCTTTAGATTGATACTTTCCACCGGGTTTATCGGGAAATGCAGTTGGTCAAAGTCTTAATTGCCAACTCCCTATCCTTTGCCTTTTGGCTCCAGCGCAAAAAGCCTTATTTCGCTGGTATGTCCTAACGATGGTTCGCGTGTATCTTCGCTTGCGCTAATCATGGGTTCTTACTCGATGGGAACCAGCTATAGGCTGCCAGTTTAACCACCTTTTCACCCCGCTTCAGGCTTTGATGACTAGTCTCCAACCTGGGGGTGATGCTTTCACCACTGCATCTGTGGGTCAGGACTTGGGTTGTTACCCTCACCTGCATGGAATATCAAATTGTCAAGGTAGTTCTGGTACTCCAGCTTTTTCCTTGCGGCTAATCCCTCTGAGCCTTTACAGGCTTGATTTATAGCCAACGAATCGCACAATATTTTGGACATACGTCCCTCCTTACGGGTAAAGTTAGCCTGGACAATGATTTGAAGGCTTTTTACGCCAACGACACTAGCTTCAACCCAATATGCTTGTTTAACCGTTGACCTCAGAGCTACAAACTGGCTACGTATTTGTAGGTGAGATGACCTGAAAATCGTAGTACTCAAGGTACTTAGTCGGGTAAACTCTAAGCTTTAAAAGCCCCCACTGAACCTGTACTCAGGGAGCGTGGTGGGTAGTTTACTGAGCTACCTCTGCCTGATTCGAGCTTGGCAGGTTAGGAGAGAAAAGTTCTGGCTTCTTCAATGCAGGAATTGAAATTGCCAAAAACATCAGTGTCCGACTACAGGTAATCGCTGTAAACATACTAACTGCTACACCCAAAGCCAAAGTCAGGGCAAAGCCTTTAACTAACCCAGACCCCAGCCAGAACAAAGCAGCACAAGCAATCCATGTCGTCACGTTGCTATCTAAAATACTAGAAAATGCTCGATAAAAACCAGATTCTACAGAACGATACAACTTTTTACCTGATTGCAATTCTTCCCGCGTGCGTTCAAAAATTAGTACGTTAGCATCAACTGCCATCCCAATACTGAGAATAAATCCGGCAATTCCTGGCAGTGTGAGCGTCACACCCAACAAAGCAAAGCTAGCCCAAGTTAGCAAAGAGTAGATAACTAATGCTATGTCGGCAATCAATCCTGGTAGTCTATAGTACACCACCATAAAGATTAATACTAAACTCAGACCACCGATACCAGCATAAATACTGCGTTGAATGCTGTCTTTACCCAAGGTTGCACCGACTGTGCGTCTTTCGGCGATTTCTACCGGTACGGGTAATGCCCCACCGCGTAGCTGCACACCTAAGTCGTTTGCTTCTTGTGCGGTAAATCTACCTGTAATTACAGCAGCACCACCGGTAATACCTGCGGCAGCAAATTCTGGACCGACGCTAGGAGCGCTAATCGCTTCATTATCTAAAAATATACCAATACTGCGACCAGTACCGGCGAGGCTTTTTGTCAGTTGGGCAAATAATTCGCCACCCTTAGTATCAAAGCGAATGGCAACATTCCAGTTGTTGCCTTGAGTCGGTTCGCCATAGGCATCTTTGAGAAATTTACCAGTTAAAGGCGGGTTGGTACTTTCAAATAATTCAGCGATCGCTTGATTATTATTTTGTAACTCTTCTTTATTTTTCGCAATTGCCGCTGCGTCTTTAGTTTTGATCAATTCTTGTTGTTTTGCCTTCAATTCTTCTCTCGATCTTTGAAAAGCAAACAATTGAGTTTCCGTACCGGGTTTTTGCAAGCGGAATTCCAACTGTGCAGTACCTCCCAGAACTCGTTCAGCTTGTTCTGGGTCGTTAACTCCCGGTAGTTGCACTAAAATTTTGTCTGTACCCACCGTTTGAATCACTGGTTCAGAAACACCCAAACCGTTGATACGTCCTTCAACTACTCTTTTCACAGCTGACAATTCGCGTTCGGTGATTTGCTTAATCTCCGCTGTTGGTTTCACCTGAATTGTGAGCTGTGAACCTCCGCGTAAATCCAGCCCCAAGGGAATCGGAATTGTAGCAATTACCGTAATCGCGGCAATTACCATAACTAAAATCAAGGCTAATAGCGATCGCTGTCTTTGCATACCATAACTCGCAACTGACAAAGGCTATGATAGCGCTATTTTATCGAGTTATGAAGGGGCTGGGGAATTGGGCAATGGGCATTGGGCATGGGGCATGGGGCATGGGGCATGGGGACGCTTGGACTAGGGGCTAGAAAAAGAATTATTACCGATGTCCATTGCCCAATTCCCAATGCCCATTGCCCCATGCCCCATGCCCCATTCCCAGTTCTAAACTCGCAAAGCTAGCATTTTTTCTACGGCTTCGACTATTTGCTCTGGTTGAACAATTGTTAAGCGCTCTAAATTGCCATTGTAAGGTGTGGGAATATCTTGGGAAGAAAGCCGCAAGACTGGAGCATCTAATTCATCAAACAGGCGATCGTTAATTGAAGCAATTAATTCGGCGGCTATACCACCAGTTCGCATGGCTTCTTCGACAATTATCACGCGATGAGTTTTCCGCACGGATTCACCGATAGTATCCATATCCAACGGTTTCAAGGATATCAAGTCAATTACTTCTGGGTCATAACCTTGTTTTTCCAGAACTTTCACTGCTTGCGCTACATGATACCGCATCCGGGAATAAGTGATGATTGTCACATCTTTCCCCGGACGGACAATTTCTGCTTTATCTAGTGGTAGTAAATATTCTTCTTCTGGCAGGTCTTCTTTCAAGTTGTAAAGCAGAACGTGTTCAAAGAACAATACCGGGTTATCATCGCGGATAGCTGATTTCAGCAATCCTTTGGCGTTGTAAGGTGTAGAGCAGGTAACAATTTTTAAGCCGGGAACAGCTTGAAAGTATGTTTCTAATCGCTGGGAATGTTCTGCCCCTAGTTGCCGTCCTACCCCTCCAGGACCGCGAATTACCATCGGTATTTTAAAGTTACCGCCGGAGGTATAGCGCAGCATCCCGGCGTTATTAGATATTTGGTTAAAGGCTAGCAGCAAAAAGCCCATGTTCATGCCTTCGATTATCGGTCTTAAGCCGGTCATCGCTGCGCCTACTGCCATTCCAGTAAAGCTGTTTTCGGCAATGGGGGTGTCAAGAATTCGCAGTTCACCGTATTTTTTGTATAGGTCTTTGGTAACTTTGTAAGACCCGCCATAATGTCCTACGTCTTCACCGAGAACGAATACGCTTTTGTCGCGTGCCATTTCTTCGTCAATGGCTTCTCGTAGGGCGTTGAAGAATAAAGTTTCTGCCATTTAAATCTTTAATACAATTCTTGTTTTAGAATCTTATCGCGCCACTGGGGAAAATACAGTTAGCGATCGCACTACTTGAGTAAGAAAGCGCAAATCATCAAGCAAATAGCACCCTGAATCCGGCGTGTTCCCTTTCCTACTCTTGCACAATGAAAGTATAAGTCTTCGATCAACACAATCATTCGTCCGCCCCAACTTGTGTAAGGCAGTAACGTCAACTGTTGCCAAGGAAAGGAGAACGTGCATAAACCTTTATAGCACTGTAACCTACCCCTGAGCGAGCGCAAACTTCCTTTAGAGTCCAACCTTTTTCTGCGGCATATTCTTTTATCCGCAACTTCACCAATCCCATGCTTGACAACAGGTAGGTATGTACCCTTGAATCTAAATAGTTAAGTACAAAAAGCGATCGCCTGATAAGTTTTGCTCGTCAAGCGATCGCCTGAATAACATTAAATCTAATTTTATGATAACAATAATTAAGCAAGAGTCAAACGAAATTAATCCTTATATCGAGATTCGTGATTGAGGTAGTGGCTGGTGCTTCTCAACATCGATGCTGCCAAAATTAAACAAATCCGTTTGTGGAGATATATGATTTTGGTGGTGGCTGACGGCATGAGTAGATTTGTCAGTTACGCCGAAATTCCTTCTATTTTAGGAGTTGCACCTCCTACGGTAAAAGATTTTCACAGCTTGGCGCAAGCGTTGGCGCAAGCTAAAAACTAATCACGTTCCGGATTTTTCGTGTCAGTTTTACGCCCAAAAATTTGGGCAAAGTTACGATGAACGATGAATTAAAACTATGGGGGCAATTAATTGCTACCATTAAGTTTGCTTTGTCACAAAAAGTTCTACAGGCGTTGCAAAGCTTGTATGACGTTGTAATTTTGTAGTAGGCACTGAAGTGCCTAGAAAATAAGCGTTTCAACGCTTACTACGAAAAAATATTAAGTTTTGTTTAACATCGTAACTGGTGAGTCAGGCACTTGAGTTACCTGATTATTATCTGGAAAGCGTTTTGGTCTTCCGGGTTTGCGCTTGTGTCGTTGATTAATTGACTTTTCGCTTGCCTGTGCTAACTCTTCAGGTGTACATTTAAAAAGGCGCAAAGCGTCTAAATATTTTTTTGGTGTCATTGTTGGTTCTGTACGCCCAGCTTCCCAGTTGCGAACACTTGTTTCACTGATTGCAAGTCTGAAGGCAACTTCAGCACGGCTTAGTCCCGCACGCTCTCTCAGGACTTGCATATCCATATTCTCATATCTCCTTGAAAAATTCTTAAACTGGTTATTAAATCAATTGACGTGAAAATGCCAATTGAAAAAATATTAACTATATTCTTTATAAGCGATCGCCTACCAGTCTGGCAAAGGAAGCAACGCTCCACTTCTGTAGTATCTCGTAGTCAGCTTTTAATTATAACATGGGCATTGGGCATTGGGCATTGGGCATTGAGAATAGGTAATAGAAAGAAATTGTCCCCTTTGTCTTTTTGTCTCCCCATTACCCATTACCCATTCCCCATGCCCTATGCCCCATTCATTATTTTTCTAACCACCGCGCCGCGTCTTTGGCGTGGTAGGTCAAAATTAAGTCAGCGCCGGCGCGTTTAAATCCGGTTAAAGTTTCCATAACCACGCGCTGTTCGTCAATCCAGCCGTTGAGGGCAGCGGCTTTAACCATCGCATACTCACCGGAAACATTGTAAGCGGCAACGGGTAAGTTACAAGCGCTTTTCACACGCCAGATAATGTCCATGTATGCCAAAGCTGGCTTAACCATAAGCATATCAGCACCTTCAGCGATATCAAGTTCAATTTCTTTAATCGCTTCTTTGGCGTTACCTGGATCCATTTGGTAAGTACGTCTGTCCCCAAATTGCGGTGTTGAGTCTGCGGCATCCCGAAAAGGACCGTAGTAAGCCGAAGCGTACTTAGCAGCATACGACATAATCGGCGTATCTTGAAATCCAGCTTCATCTAAACCTGCACGAATTGCTTGGACAAATCCATCCATCATTCCCGAAGGTGCGATGATGTCCGCACCGGCTTTCACTTGCGATACTGCTGTTTTCTTGAGTAATTCTAAAGTCGGATCGTTCAAAACCCTTCCTGTCAAATCACCAACTTGCAAATAACCGCAGTGACCGTGACTGGTATACTCACACAGACAAGTATCAGCGATGACAATCAAATCTGGTACTGCTTCTTTTACAGCAGTTGCAGCTTTTTGGACAATACCGCAATCATGCCATGCACCAGTGGCATCGACATCTTTATCTGCGGGAATCCCAAATAAAATAATCGCGGGGATTCCTAAGTCATAAACTTCTTTGGCTTCTTCAACAATTTTGTCTACCGAAAGTTGATAAACTCCCGGCATTGATTTGACTTCATTCGCGATTCCCTCACCTGGTACAGCAAACAGAGGGTAAATTAAATCACTTGTATTTAAAACAGTTTCACGTACCATTCGACGCAATTGAGAATGGGTACGCAAACGGCGAGGGCGATGTTGAGGAAACATAGCGTTTTTTCAAGGTTTACCGAATTATTGGGGCGATCGCGCGTTGGTGCAGCTTTACCCCATGAAGTATGGTAAACCCCTCTATGAACCAAATTGTCAAAATATTATCAAAGGTTAACAGGGGAGTGGGGAGTGGGGGAGGGGGGGAGTGGGGGAGGGGGGGAGTGGGGGAGTGGGGGAGTGGTGAGTGGAAAGTAGGGAGTGGGGGAGTGGGGGAGTGGGGAGGGGGGAGTGGGGAGTGGAAAGTAGGGAGTGGGGGAGTGGGGGAGTGGGGGAGTGAGAGGACAATTCTTTCTTTCCATTACCGATTACCCATTCCCGATTACCGATTACCGATTACCGATTACCGATTCCCTATTCCCCACTCTGTTGAATTGTCAGAACTATCTCTTGCGCTACTTGCACGCTATTGAGGTAGCTTTCGTGAGCCTGACCGCCGTACAATAACATCGGTAAGGCTGTGTGACTGAAAGGTTGCATTAAGGATTCGACAAAAGTTAACTTGCTGATGATGTCTTTAATTTCAATGTCTTGCTTTAATCCATCGACTAAACTGTAGATTAAAGGATCGAGGGGCCAAGCTACAGGATCTGCTGGGTGAAGGTAGTTTCGCCAAGGTAGTTTGTTACTATCTTGTTTTTGACTGAGATTGGCTACAAGTTGTTTTAACTTCGGTGTAATATCGTGACTGGCGCGTTGTTCTGCTTGGTTTACTGTTAATTCTGGCATCAAAGCTTGATTTTCGCCTTTGACTATATCCAGTAGACTGAAGATAGCGATCGGTGATGCCATTGTGTGAATGCTAGCAAGACGAACACCTTCTTCTGGGTTCGGTTCTAATCCATCAAAGCAGCGACGAATAGCCATTGCGCTTTCATGACCGGGGATAGTCGTGTCATTCCAACGGGCTGCAAATAATATATCAAAAAGGATGAATGTTCCCCAGCTGTGGGTAACTAGATGTAAGCGATCGCCTTTACTCGCGCTTTCCAATCCTTGTTCTATCTGTATCCTCAGCGCTTCCACAATCTTAGATCCGACACTGCGGCTGATATACAAAGCCGCATCACCCATAAAGTGAAGAATTGCATTTTGGCGTGTATTTTTAAACCATAGTTGATGCCAACAACCGTCAGCATGTGCGACCTTGGACATTAGGTCTTGTTCTGATTGAATGTTGACATCACCCCAATACAAAGGTATTGGTTTGAGGTTGTAAGAGTCGCCAATTAACCTGTTGATGTGTCCAATTAATTGCTTGGCGTAGGTGGGTTCCTCTCGGCGATCGCGAGTATTCACACCATGAATAAATAAAATATAGTCAGTAGCCATCTGAAAACCTCTTCAAATTACGATACAAAGAATTTTTGATGGTTATGACTTCAACCAGTTACAATAATTTTCCCTAAAGTTGACTGCTTGTTTTCATAATCGCATTTAACTGACGGCGTTATTCACCCATTATGAATAAAACAAACACTGTCCAATCTTTTGCTATTCTTTACCTTCCACCCCTTTGTAGGGACAATTCATGAATTGTCCCTACGCCATTTGCACTTCCCTTGTCTAATGGACACAAAACAAAGCGTCACAAACTTCGGGCAAAATTTAGCACATGTCAGACAAACTACTATAAGTGCTTAACTGTCCTCTGCCCTACTAACTTATGAGGTTGTGGGGCAATTTTATATTTTACAGCTTATTTCCCATCTTGATGATGGATAATAAAAAAAATTATCAAATTAATTAATGATCGCTGGCTAGTAGTAAATGTTTAGGCATTTATTACTAGCCAATTTGTGCTACAAAAGCCGGAAAATGAAGGGATAACGAAATGGTTTATCTGGATCGCTTAGAACATTGGCAAGTGCCCAAATTGTTAGTCCCCAATGTAGGAGATACCCTAACCCTGCCAATGGAAGCAGCAAACTTAAGGTGACAACAATCAACACTGTAATAATTGCACCATAAAGCCAGACATTAAAGTGAAAATTAATGGCTTCTTTGGCATTTTCTTTCACAACGGGGTCATCGCTGACGAATAGCATGGCAATAGGTATACCAACAGATACAAATGCCGTACTAAAAAAGATGGCTCCATGACACAGTGCTGATAGAAGCTTTCGCTTATCCGTGTCGTACATTTAGTATCTCCGATTAAATCAAGTTTTAAGTTACCCTATCGACCCTATCACGAGCATCGTTGTCTTAAGATTAAAAGACTCGCTAAAGTTGGAAAAAATTAAGTTAAGTTAAGTTACAAGGTAAAGCTTTATCAATTATGTCTACTGAACTTCAATCTGAACTGAATCAAGCTGTTAAACAACGTCGCAATTTTGCAATTATTTCTCACCCTGACGCAGGTAAAACTACGCTGACAGAAAAGCTACTTTTGTACGGAGGTGCGATTCACGAAGCTGGAGCGGTCAAAGCACGCAGGGCACAGCGCAAAGCGACTTCTGACTGGATGGCAATGGAACAACAAAGAGGTATTTCGATTACTTCTACGGTGTTGCAGTTTGAATATCAGCATTGCCAAATTAATTTATTAGATACTCCAGGTCACCAAGATTTCAGTGAAGATACTTACAGAACTTTAGCTGCGGCTGATAACGCGGTGATGTTGATTGACGCGGCGAAAGGTTTAGAACCGCAAACACGAAAGTTGTTTGAAGTGTGTAAAATGCGGGGTATTCCGATTTTTACATTTGTGAATAAACTAGATCGCCCAGGTAGAGAACCGCTGGAATTGTTGGATGAAATTGAGCAAGAATTAGGCTTGCAAACTTATGCGGTAAACTGGCCTATTGGAATGGGCGATCGCTTTAAAGGTGTATTCGACCGAGATAAACAGCAAATCCATCTATTTGAACGCAGCGCTCACGGTAGTCGCGAAGCGCGGGATACTGTAGTTGATTTGGGCGATGCGAAAATAGAAGAACTATTAGAACAAGACCTTTACTTTCAACTGAAAAACGATTTAGAACTTCTTGAAGGAGTCGGACCGGAACTTGATTTAGAGTTGGTGCATCAAGGAAAAATGACACCCGTGTTTTTCGGTAGCGCCATGACCAACTTTGGGGTAGAGTTATTCCTCAAATATTTTCTGGATTACGCCCTCAAGCCAGGTGTCCATAATAGCAGCATTGGCGAAATTCCGCCTACCTATCCGGAGTTTTCTGGATTTGTTTTCAAACTTCAGGCTAACATGGACCCGAAACATCGTGATCGCGTGGCGTTTATCCGCGTCTGTACGGGCAAATTTGAAAAAGACATGACGGTGAATCACGCCCGCACTGGTAAAATTATCCGTCTATCTCGTCCGCAAAAATTATTCGCTCAAGAACGGGAATCGATTGATGTAGCTTATGCAGGCGATGTTATTGGTTTAAATAATCCTGGTGTTTTTGCGATCGGCGATACAATTTACGTTGGGCAGAAGTTGGAGTATGAAGGTATCCCCTATTTCTCGCCGGAATTATTCGCTATTCTCAGAAATCCCAATCCCTCCAAATTCAAGCAATTTCAAAAAGGTATTTCCGAATTGCGCGAAGAAGGTGCAGTACAAATTATGTACTCAACTGATGAAGCCAAACGCGATCCAATTTTGGCGGCAGTAGGTCAGTTGCAATTCGAGGTGGTACAGTTTCGCTTGCAAAATGAATATGGCGTGGAAACCCAGCTAGAATTATTACCCTACAGCGTCGCTCGTTGGGTTGAGGGTGGTTGGGAACCTTTGAATAAGGTGGGACGTTTATTCAACACCACTACGGTCAAAGACAGCATGGATCGCCCAGTGTTGCTGTTCCGCAATGAATGGAATTGTCAGCAATTAGAACAAGACCATCCAGAATTGAAATTGAGCGCAGTAGCCCCGGTGTTTTCCAGTCAACAACCAATCGAAGGATAATTCACTGGTTATGGCAAAATCAAGCGCGGATGATTTATGAGGTATAAGTTCACAATTGGAGTCCAGGAATTTCTATGCCTTCACATGCCGAATCGTCTTTGGAGGCTGGTTTAGGTGCCCTCAAACAAGGGGATTATAAAAATGCGATCGCTCAACTTGAACCGATTGCTAGCAATACTGATCAAAGAAAGGTTGCTGTATTGCAAGCTAAAGTAGGGTTGGTGATGGCTTATGCACGCAGCGGCGATAACTCTAAAGCGATCGCCCTGTGTCAAACTCTTACAGAGATTAACAATCCTCAAGTTAAGCAGTGGGCAGACCGCGCCCTCAAAGAATTGACAAAACCGAAAAAATCTGATAAGGAATCAAAAAAATCCGAAACTGGATTTGTCCCCATTAAAAATTCCGGCGATAATTATCGCCCAGAACCTCCTCCAATCAATCCCTTAAATTCGTCGGTAACACAAGTAGTAGTCAAAATTAATAATCCCAGCAACGAATCACATAACTTTTTACCACCAGCGAATCGACTCGCCAAAAATACACAAATGTATTGGCGACACGCTGGACGCGCAAAGGTATGGCAACCCAGGCATAAGTTAAATTTACTACCTTTACGGCTGCTGACAGCAGGTACATTCGTTGCTCTATTTTCGGTGATGCGGGCAATTCTCAAGCTGCTGATGAATTGGAGCAATAATATTTTATACAATATCCGCTTGCAGCCATTACAGCTTTTTTATCGAGATCCAACTCAATTTTTGCTGATAGTCTTGGGGATTCTGATTTTAGCATCGCCTTGGTTGTTAGATTGGCTGCTGACTAACTTTTATGGTCGGCGAGAGTTGCCCAAAGAAACCTTAAATATTCACAGTCGCGAAGCGGTGCGACTGCTGCAACGTTACTGTCAACAGCGACGCTGGCGATCGCCCAAATTAAGTATTTTACCGATCGCTGCACCAATTGCCCTGAGTTACGGTCATTTACCCCGCACTGCTCGAATTGTAGTTAGTCAAGGGTTATTAGAGCAACTGGCAGATGATGAAATCGCCACAATCTACGCTTCTGAGTTGGCGCATATTGCCCACGGTGATTGTGTGATCATGTCTTTGGTGTTGTTGGTGACGCTGCCGATTTATCGAGTATATCAACAAGTTTCCCAGTGGACAGATAATATACCAAATAAAATTTTGCATCTACCGGGAGTAGTAATATCTAGTGTGGCTTATGGCGTTTGGTGTTTGCTGACAGGCACGGCTTTATGGTTATCTAAGTTGCGGCTTTATTATAGCGATCGCCTAGCTGCCGAAATCACCGGTAATCCAAATGCTTTGGTTCGCGCTTTCCTAAAAATTTCTATTGGCATTGCAACAGATATCGAAAAACAAGAACACACTTCTTGGCAAATCGAAAGTCTGAATATCTTAGCACCAGTTAGCTATCAACAGAGTGTTTGTTTAGGTAGTATTGCTGGTCAAATTCCTTTTGAATCGTTTTTAATGTGGGATAGTCTCAATCCTTATCGGCGATGGTTTACAATCAACAATAGTCACCCATTAATAGGCGATCGCATCCAACGCCTTTGTGAAATAGCTCGCCATTGGCATTTAGACCTAGAACTATATCTCACCAATCAACAACCGTTGAAAATCAAGCGTCATTCTTTTATTTTACAAATCGCGCCTTTTTTAGGAATTCCTTTTGGTTTGATGTTTGCTGGTCTTTTATGCCTAATCTGGCAAATAGCATTCGCATTCAAGTTGTTGAATTTGAAGTGGATATACGACGATTGGTCATTCGTTACAGGTTGTGTATTTATTGGCATTAGCATCGGTATTGTCATGCGGATTCTTTATTTCTTTCCCGATGCAGATATGAAACCTTCGATACTGCAAAGTTTTCTACCTGATGCTAGCACCACCGTACACGCTGGCGATCGCCTGCCCAATTTGTTAGCCAATCCATCAGCCCTTCCTATCGATAGTATCAGAGTGCGTCTTGTCGGTAAGTTATTAGGTCGTCGCGGCACTAGCAACTCTTTAGAACAAGACTTAATTTTACAAACTAACACTGGTTTAGTGAAATTACATCATATTTCTGGGCTGTTGCAGTTAGTCAATCCCCAAGACTGGATTGGTCGGCAAATTACTGTTACAGGTTGGTTTCGTCGAGGTGCGACACCTTGGATCGACATCCAAACGTTACAAACTCAAAACGGTCAAACTATTAATAGTTTTCATCTTCTTTGGTCTATGGTTTTGGCAGTTGCAACACTAGCTTGGGGTGGGTACATCCTTCTGAAGGGGTAGTTGTTATTAGTTAGGGGATAGTTGTTGGTTGATAGTTGTTGGGCATTGGGCATTGGGCATTGGGCATTGGGCAATGGGCATTGGTAATAATTCTTTTCCCCTTTCCCCTTTTCCCTTTCCCCTTTTCCCCTCTTTAAATTCCCACTAACCACCATCGACTAACCACCATCGACTAACCACCATCGACTAACCACCATCAACTAACCACCATCAACTAACCACCATCAACTAACCACCATCGACTAACCACCATCGACGCTTTATTTTCCTAAATGTTACATTTCTTAACACAATTAGCAACTGACATAACTGAGTTTTGTAACTTAGTGATTTGTTTTGTTTGCTTGAGCCAACTTATCAACTCATCTTTTTTATTCGGTGATAACATAGCAGGAAATCAACCAGCCAAAGTTCGGGGTTTTTGTTTCTCAGACACCAAATTTGTCAGATAATTAGGTATTTTATGCTACGATGCAATTATGCTTTTGTCGGAAATGTCAGCGTGGAACTGGCTACGTAGAAAATACCGTGGTAATGTAAAGAATGGCGTTTGATTATCCCGAACAAGGGCATAGAAAAAGTTTTTTGTGGTAGGCAGTGTGCCGTTAAATTTACAAATCTTAGAATTAAGGTGTAAAAGAGCGTTGTCGCGCTTGACTATTAAACAATTTGATCCTGACGAAAAACTGTATTGTATAGGTTGACAGTTTAGAGTAAAAAATTGGTTTATGGCAGTTTTGATCAAAAGCATCTATATAAAACCCAAAACCAAGGGATTGTTTTCTTGCCCAATCGATAGTTCATTTAACTCCGGAGGTATAGTTCATGTCCGTTCGCCTATACATAGGTAATTTGCCGAAAGAAGAAATAGACCGTCAAGAACTGCAAGCAGTTTTTGCTGAAGAAGGTGAGGCTGTCACTACCAAACTAATCAAAGACCGCAAAACAGGCAAATGCCGTGGCTTCGGTTTTCTGACAGTAAACGACGACGAACACGCAGACCAAATTATTGAAAAATATAATGGTCGGACGTTCAAAGACACTGCGATTAAGTTAGAGAAGGCATTACCTCGCACTAAAGGTGAGGAAAGTGAAGACCAGCAGCAGCCACAGCAAGCAGTTCCCAAACCAGTTACTGCTAGTAATGCTGGAAACCCTGTTCCTAACACTGAAGGAAAAAGCAGCCGTCGCGATAAAAGCTCTAAAAAGCCTCGTCGCGGTGGTGGTGGTTCTCGCGAAACCAGCAGCAGCAACACCAACGACTCCGATGCGGTTCGTCCAGATCCGCGTTGGGCATCTGAGTTAGAAAAGCTCAAGGAAATGCTAGCTGCACAAGCGACAAATTAATTCATGTCGCAGATAAATTAAAAATTAAAAATCAATTTAAATTGATTTTTAATTTTTAATTGTCAATTAATGTTTAACTTAGCTAAGGGGTAGTTGCAGCGATTGTTGTAAATGCGATCGCAACTGTTGGGCAAACTGCTCTCTCTGGCTAAAATTATCTGTGCGAATTGGCTTGCGTTGTGCGTCTAGCATCCAGCCATAATCGCTACTTAGACGTAGCTTGTCTTGGTAGTCAGAAATTGAGACAATCAGCATCGGTGAAGGACTGTTGTCTACGTCTAGGACGCGAAATACATAATTAAAAGTATTCTGTTTGCCAGAAGCGACGGTCGAGGGTTGACCGTATTGAGTCTGAAAATGCGATCGCACTTGCGCGACTAAACCAGGTTTTTCTAAATCATCTAGAGTCCGAACCGCCAGAGTAAGGGCGAAGTAAAACTCTTCAACAGGAATAAATTCTAATTGCATAGGCATATTTTACCGCTTCATGTTGCCATAAGGCGCGGCGATCGCCAACAGAAAACACCGAAAATCGATGAATGTTTTCAATCTGCGCTACGAGTGCGCTGTTTGTAAAAGCGATGATTCAAAGTCTTCTGTACCAAAGGGATTATTTTTTGCTAAGGCATAACTACATAAAAGTAAATGTTCTTAACTTTCAGATTTGAGCAGAGTACTAACATACTCGTAAATAAGACTGAATATTTTGTATATAAAGCAACACATAATTATCTAGAGATAGATTTTTTCAGCGATCGCACCAGAGTGAGTTCTCAACATTGATTCATCCTCGGTAACACCAACTATTACTACTTTAGGTAGAATTTATTTTTCTTTTTCAAAAAGTATCAGAGAACACAAACTTCTTCTTAGTGTCAATATAGTATATTTTCAAACTTGAACTTCAACCACAGAGTTATCCACAAAAAACCTGTATTAAGGGCATTGTTTGACTCATAGAGAAATTAGCCCTTAACTTACACTTTTTATGAGCGTGAATAATTCGGTGTAAATAACTTATTTGGAAGTATTTAGACATATAAGTAATTGGCATCTTTTTATTGAGAAAAGTTGCCTAAAGCTGTATGGATTGATAATTTATATATAAGTTAATTTGCGTAATCTTTTGGAAGTAATTAAGGTTATTTTATGAATATCTTAGATAAAAATATAGCATATTACATATAAAGAAATTAAATATAAATACCTAACCGAAAAGAATATTTCTACTAGTAGATGTGTAAAAATATGTGACAGATTAAATTAAGATAACAACACGTAAAGTTTATTGACGAACTGCGAACAAAGAGCTAGGCGCAAGCTTGGAACTACCTAAACCTTTTTTAAATCAGCAACACAACACACAAATCATGAACTCTACTACTCAACGACGCATCGCCTTAATTTCAGTCCACGGAGACCCCGCGATTGAAATTGGAAAAGAAGAAGCTGGAGGACAAAATGTTTACGTGCGGAATGTAGGTGAAGCACTGGGTCAGCTAGGATGGCAAGTTGATATGTTTACCCGCAAAGTAAGTGCGAAGCAAGAAACGATTGTCCAACATAGCGAAAATTGTCGAACAATTCGCTTACAAGCAGGTGAACTTGAGTTTGTACCGCGTGATAATCTTTTTGAATATTTGCCAGAATTTATAGATAATTTTCTTCAGTTCCAAGCAGAAAATGGCTTTACATATTCCTTAATTCACACAAACTACTGGCTGTCTAGCTGGGTAGGAATGCAGTTGAAAAAAATTCAAGGAAGCAAACAAGTTCATACCTACCACTCTTTGGGAGCAGTTAAATACAACACGATAGAAAATATTCCTCTGATTGCTAGTCAGCGGTTAATAGTAGAAAAGCAAGTTTTAGAAACAGCCGAAAGAATTGTCGCGACGAGTCCGCAAGAAAAAGAACACATGCGCGAATTCGTATCTTTGGAAGGTAATATCGATATTATTCCCTGCGGTACAGACATTCGCCAATTTGGTTGCATTGACAGAGAAGCAGCTAGAGCCGAATTGGGAATAGCAAGCGACGCTAAAGTTATAATGTATGTGGGACGTTTTGACCCGCGCAAAGGTATAGAAACTTTAGTGCGTGCAGTTGGTGAGTCTCAGTTGCGCGGAAAAGAAAACTTGCAACTAATTATCGGTGGTGGTAGTCGTCCCGGTCAAAGCGACGGCATCGAACGCGATCGCATCGAAAGCATTGTCAAAGAATTGGGAATAAGCGATATTACCACTTTCCCCGGTCGCCTCAGTCAAGAAATTCTGCCAACTTACTACGCAGCTGCTGATGTTTCTGTAGTTCCCAGTCACTACGAACCGTTTGGACTGGTAGCGATTGAAGCGATGGCTTGCAGTACACCAGTAGTCGCTAGTGATGTCGGTGGATTGCAATATACTGTGGTTCCTGAAGAAACTGGTTTATTAGCACCACCACAAGACGTACCCGCTTTTGCAGCTGCAATTGACCGAATTCTACTTAATCCAGAATGGGCACGAAAATTAGGTAAAGGTGGTAGAAAGCGCGTTGAAAGCAAGTTTAGTTGGGATGGTGTCGCAAGTCAACTAAGTGAACTTTACACCGAATTGCAGCCACAGCCAGTAGCGGCAACAGCAAAAGAACTAGTGCTGTCAACAGCCGAATTAGTGCAGTCAACAGCAAAAGAATTAGTGCATTCAACAGCCGAATTAGTGCAGTCAAAAGCAAAACAACCAGTTAAAGAACTAGTGAATTCAACAGCTGAATTAGTGCAATCCACAGCAAAAAAACCAGTTTTGGTTGCTAAATAATTCTCTTGCGTAACAGATAATGGTGAGTGGGGAACTCGGAACTAAGCAATAATTTTCTTTTCCTAGTCCTCAGTCACCATTACTCAATTATTTATTTTAAATATTTCTTTGGGTGAGTAATTTACACTATTCGTTTAATTAGTGAAAATTACTCACTTTATTTTTTATATCGTCTTCAGCTACAGTTTCAGCAACATATTCAATATGCTCTCTTCTAATTCAGCATATAACAATGGGGTAGACGCAAAGCCCCTTGTCGTCAAACATCGCACTCTTCGTTAAAACTCAACGATAGACTAAATTAACTTAAAACCCCAAGGTTTCAGAGCTGCGATCGCATCGACTGACAATGCGATCGCATCGACTGACAATGCGATTGTATCGACTGACAATGCGATCGCATCGACTGACAATGCGATTGTATCGACTGACAATGCGATTGTATCGACTGACAATGCGATTGTATCGACTGACAATGCGATTGTATCGACTGACAATGCGATTGTATCGACTGACAATGCGATCGCATCGACCTGCAAAAATTAGCCTACGCTTTTTCTCACCTTGCTGTTATTTTTTTCGTTGCAATGGGCACATTAAATATACACTTTATCAGAGTATGCACAGATGCCAGCCCAAGATAGAACACGCCGTTTGCCTTCTCAAGCTATTAATCAAGATATAACCTCATTGCACGGTTTGCAAACCATCAGCAGCTACGACACAACCCGTGCTGATGCCTCTGTTGCCAAGTTACAGCAAGCTTATCAGGCTATGTTGGTTTCTCAACAAGCCGAAACCGAAAAACTAACTTTATACCGTGCTGCTGCGGATGCTGCACGATTTGCAGAATGGGAATTTCACAATGCTATATTAGCTATGAAAGAAGTTGTGCGCGGGCAATATGGATCGGATAGCGATCAAGCTCAAGCGGTTGGACTGAAGAAAAAATCAGAGCGCAAGCGTCCCAATCGTAAAAAGCCGGTTGCGATGGCAAGTTAATCAACTTAACTATTTTTGTGTAAGGTGAGGCGATCGCTAACTTTTCTTTCAGGGCGATCGCCTTTATTGATACTTGGTATCCGCACTTCCATTGGCAGTGGTGCTGAGTTGGTTGACTGTTATTTAAGCGATCGCACTTTTTGACTTATATCTATTGGAAGATGTTTTCAGCAGTAAATAAAATCACTATCAATATGGACACTGAGACACCGTTGCTGTGGGTGCTGACTCAGTTTGTTGCATTGAAAGGAAATTTTTTATGGCGCTGAACGTCAAAGATTTGCGGATTGTCAGCTCTGCATTTACCGCCCTAGAACGTATCCCTAAACGCTACACTAGCGAGGGTGAAAACATTTCACCCCCATTAGAATGGAGCGGACTGCCGGCGGGAACTAAGCAACTGGCATTAATTTGCCATGACCCAGATGCACCGCTACCTGACGGGTTTACTCATTGGACAATCTACGGCATTCCAGCAAACGTTAGTCAGCTTGCTGAAGCAGGTGGCAGCAAATTCACCGAAGGCATGAACAGTTCCGACAAGCCTGGGTATACTGGACCTGCTCCACCAGCAGGACATGGACCCCACCATTACTATTTTTGGCTGTATGCCTTGGACAAGGAACTTGACCTCAAACCAAGCTTAAACCGCGAGCAACTTCTTAATGCGATCGCCGATCATGTCATTGAGCAGGCACGGCTAGTTGGAATTTATGAGCGCTGATTCAAAGAAAAAATGTCAGCAAATAGCTACTTTCATCGTTATGTTTGACGACAAGTTGAACTTTAGAGTCGCCATCGCGAGGCAGTTTTATTGCGAAATCGGCGAGCAAGCGGATGAGGTGCAGGAACATTATGATGAGTCCATAAGGGCGGTGTGGTAGCGAAGTATTGAACTAATGTGTTGAGTAAGCTGCTGTAAGCCGAATGCATCTCCACAAAGGCAAGCCACGCCGATTCTGCATCCTGTAGCACAAAACCAGCCTGGGCTAAACTTGCCCGTGACTGCTCAAATTGTTCGCGATCGACTTCGAGTATGTCTGCCAGGGGAAGTTGAAACAAGCGATGCAGATCGAGAACAATACGACAGCCCATTCGGTGCATCAAATACGCTCTACCACTATGCTCGGTTTCCACGGTAGTGAGCAACAGCGTGCAAGCGTCAAGCATTGCACCGAGTGTACTAATCCAGGAATCATCTTTGAGAGTCGAGCGAAAAAACGAGAGAATCGGATACGCGCAATGGCTTTCTAATATTTCCGCTGCCCAAACTTCCCAATCGCCAATGTCACGGGGTAGTTGGTCGAGAATCTTTAACCGAGTATAAGTTTCCAACAACGTCACCCCCGATGGAGGACTGCCAGCCCGCGCCTCAATGAGATTGACAAAAACTTCACGATGCTGTAGAGAACTGTAGAGCGAGAATAAAAAGGCGATGACGAGCGACATCACTGCCAATCCCGATCCTGCTGCCGCCAGCATCACCACCCGCGCCATTCCGATGCCGACAAAATCGCCAAATCCAAGGGTGAACAGCGAGGTTCCCGCCAGGTAAAGGGCAGTACCAAAATCTCGAATCGCAGGTTGGATGGAGTCTTGCAGAGCGTATAAAATCAGTCCGTACCCAACGATCAATGCAATCACCCAAACCGTGAGCAGCAACATCAACGACAGCGGCGCGAATATTCCGAATAAATACTCCTGCCGCTTGCCGACGTGCAAACTTAATTGTCGCCACGGGAACCAGAATAATCTGATGAGCAGCGCTGAAATCCTAAACGTGCGGGGCGATCGCCGAGGAACGATGACCACCTGGAACACATCAAACGCCACGATGACGATGATTAAGATACCGACGATCGCTTCACATATCGCCATCGTTTGCTTGCCTTAGTTAAAGTTGAGTATTTAGCTTTATGAGTGTCGCCATGAGAATAAGTTGTTTGTCATATAAAAAGTCTCCTGAGATTGTTATTACTTCAGCATTCTCGGAGCTGGACCGCGAGTGACATCCAGTCCCGACACCCGTGGTAAGGTAATCGTCTTGCCTGTTTGTGCCGCTTGGTAGATCAACGCGATCAATTTTTGGTCTTGTAAACCTTCTTCACCTGGGGTGTGGGGTTGCTTGTTCTGAATTACACAATCCGCCATGTGATCTATTTCTAAAGCGAACTGGTTCTTCTCGCTCATCCGCACGTTGGTGACGTTTTCTGCCATGCTATTGGTTGGTGATTTGCGGGAAATCATCATCTGCAAACCGCTGTAGGAAAACGCCGGATCGAGTTGTCCCCACGCATTAGAGCCGAAGACGCGAAAGCGGCGTCCTTCGTGAAAACCGTAGCTGGTGGAGCAAATCGCCAGCACCCCACTGGGAAATTGCAACTGGAAAGTGACACTTTCTTCCACTTCTTTGAAGCGCGGATCGCCAGGAGTGGTAAATGTTCTGGCACTAATTTCGATTGGTTCCTCTCCTGTCAAATAGCGAGTTGCATTTAGGCAGTAAATTCCCACATCCGGTAAAGAACCACCGCCAGCTAAAGCACGTTTCAATCGCCACTGGTTCAAGTCACCCCCCTGGTTTTGTCCATTGTCTGCCTGAATCACCTTCACGGCTCCCAATTCTTTGCTGCGAATCATTTGAATCATGGCGCGATGGTGCGGCTCGTATTGGCAGCGATAAGCAATCATCAGCTTGCGATTGGCTTGTTTGCACGCATCGATCATCTGTTGAGCTTCTTGGACTGTAACTGCCATTGGCTTCTCACACAAAATGTGCTTTCCTGCTTTGGCACCACGCACCGTATATTCCAGGTGCATACTGTTGGGCAGTACAATATAAATCACATCAACGTCTGGATTGTTGCGGAGATTATCGTAGTTCTGATAGTTGTAAACATTCTGCGGTTTAATGCCATACTGCTGGGCAACTTGATTTGCTTTAGCAGCATCGCCGCTAACTAATGCAGTCGGCTTTGCTAGTTTGCATTCTGCAAAGGCAGGCATGATTTCTTCTAATGTCAGTCTGCCAAGCCCGACGATCGCAAATCCCAAACGTCGCTCCGGTGGCAATGCAGTCGGTGGTCCCCCCGTATCCACCTCAGTCTTTTCCGAGATTGGCGGAAACTGAATCTGAGGCGGCAGAGATCCTCCGCGTGGGGTGGCTTGCTGAGTCGGCTGGGCAGCAACTTCTTCGCCCATACTACCGATCGCAGCGGCTGAAATGGCTCCTAATCCAGCAGTGGTCAGAATCTGACGACGAGAAAATTCTCCTTTAAACAATTCAGACATCGTGGTTCCTTCGGTGAGAAATAATTCAATTTTTACGCTGGAAGTGAGCGCCTGTTATTACAGTAAGTACAGCATTTCATTAATTCGTAGCAAATTAAATTTCGCAATGCTTGAGTGCAATGCGATTGTGTCCCAATACAATGCGATTGCGTCTCGATACAATGCGATTGTGTCTCGATACAATGCGATTGCGTCTCGATACAATGCGATTGCGTCCCGATACAATGCGATTGCATCCCGATACAATGCGATTGTGTCCGGATACAATGCGATTGCATCCCGATACAATGAGATATCCCCCTGCATTTAAAAACGCTACGCTTTTACGCTCATGCTGTACTAACTTGCAGTCAATGATAGTAGATAGAGGGGACAAGGAAGACAAAAAGTACTGTATATTACACTAATTCGCCATCAAATGTTAATCAAGATGAAAAAGCAGCGCGATCGTATTTAATGCGATCGCGCTTTGCTGATGGTAAAATGTTTAAATCACCAAGCAAAAACAAAGCCGATTAACGCTTTGCAGATGCCGTCGGTGTGAATTGTGCAAACAGATTTAACATTTCCCGATTGAATGCGGGAATATCATCTGGTTGACGACTTGTCACCCAGTTTCCATCAACTACAACTTCTCGATCTACCCAGTTCCCACCTGCGTTACGAATGTCATCTTGAATTGTGTAATAACTGGTTAAAGTGCGTCCTTTCACCAAGTTAGCAGACACTAATTCCCAAGGTGCGTGGCAAATAACAGCGAAGGGTTTACCTGCTTGCTGCATCTGCTGTAGGAAGGATTGCACAGCAGGTCCCATTCTCAACGTATCTGCATTCAGTGCGCCACCGGGCAACAACACCGCATCATATTCGCTTGGTTGTGCTTCATTGATAAGTCCATCAACACTCACAGTCGTTCCTTTATCTTGATGCCGAAACGCTTGGATTTGTTCAGATTTTGTTGAGAGAATTTCAACTTTTGCACCAGCTTCTTTGAGTGCTTTTACAGGTTCTGTTAGTTCAGCCTCTTCAAACCCATCGGTTGCTAACACAGCAACTCGTAAATTTGATAAGTCAGCCATAATAATCTCCTAATTTTAATCGATGATAAGAGCGAATCTAAAATCAAATGTCAAGCAACGCAATTATTCTGATTCGCTTTCATTTCTTTGTTAATTGAAAAGACGCAATCAATGTGAGGTTAAATTGCGATTTCTGCTTGTATTGATGCGTTGAACAAATCAATGCAAACCCTTTTAGCTTATAGTTAGCCTTCTGATTGCAACCTTTGCCCTAAGACAGATTTTGTCTTCTTGACTATACTTTTTGATGTTATGTTGATAACAATGATTTGTAATTATGGTTCAACAGTTACTGCCGCTTCTAATTCCAACGCTTTAATCAGGGCAGACGCATTTTCTTCTCCCCATCCTTGATTAACCGCTGCTTTGATAGTTTCTCTGACAATTGCGGCAGCCGGCGTGGGAGAATTCAAATCTTGGGCAAATCGAGCAATCAAATTCGCATCTTTGAGCATGTGTTTTAATGCAAAACTTGGTGTAAAATCTCGCTCTATCAGCATCTTGCCCATACCATCAAAAATCGGAGAGCGAAAATCCACCACATGCAACACATCAAGAACGTCTTTCGGATTCAGTCCGGCTTTAGTCGCTAGAATCATCGCTTCTCCTAAGGCTTCGATTTGGGTTGCCACAATCGAGTTACCGATAAGTTTCATTGCAGCCCCTTTGCCAGTGTCACCCAAGTAATGTATCGTTTCGCTTAACGGTTCTAAAATTAATTTGACTTTCTCAAATACCTCCCGCTTGCCACCAACGACAATCCACAATCCCCCGGCTGCGGATTCGTTTTTACTGCCGAAAACGGGAGCATCAAGAAATTCAACTTGCTTTTCGGCATAAGCTGCGGCTTGTCGGCGGGATGTGTCAGGATGAACTGTACTCATGTCGATCGCGATTTGTCCCGATTGCACGTTCGATAAAATGCCATCTTGCCCAAAAACAACTTCCTCAACCGCGTTGTCATTCGCTAGCGAGTACATAATCGCTTCAGCATTTTCCACGGCTTTTGCAGGTGTTTGAGCTTGTGTTGCACCTTGTTCAACCAGAGGCTTACAGGCTTCTGGGCTGCGATTCCAAACTGTGACATCGTAGCCGGCTTTCAGCAAGTTGGTTGCCATACCACTGCCCATGATGCCAAGTCCTAAATATGCAATGCGTTTCATGATGTCTTACTTGAAAAAAGTTTATAGCGAGACTTATGGCACAGACGAAGCGTGTCGAAGTCAACCTGTTTGTACCCTCCCTTCACATCATCGAAGCTTTGAGGATAAATTCATCTTCCAATCGATAGACTCAGCAGCAATGAAGACTGGGATAACAGTGAATCCCCTGGCTTTTTGGGAAACGCATCAAGTGAAACACAAGATTTGATTTTGAGGGGATGTGCGTAACTCACACCTGCGAAATAGCGATCGCTATTTCGGCGTTGCAGTTTATGAGAGATGCGTAGGCGTAGCTCCTTAAAGTAGACATCGCACTTGAGCTTAATACCGATAGATCAGCTTACGATTGCGTCCTCACCGATAACCTAAGCGACATAACGGTATATCTAAAATTACAGTACAGATGTACATTTGAAAATAATCTCTTACTTTAGCATCTTCAACCAATTGTTGCTACTCTTAAGGCAGTAAATTACGATTTATTCACAGATTTCTATCTTAAGCCTAAACTTCATGCTATGCTCATCGAATTTAGTGTCGGCAACTACAGATCGTTTAAAGAGCAAGTCACCTTTAGTATGGTGGCAGCTAACCTTGTCGCACAAGACAAAAAGTTTGATGAAAACAACGTTTTTAAAGTAGATGATCATTTAAAACTACTTAAAAGTGCGGCAATATATGGCGCAAATGCTAGTGGTAAAAGTAACCTGGCTAAAGCTTTAAATTTCATGAGATGGTTCATGGTTAATTCTTCTAAAGAAACTCAAAGCACGGAAAAAATAAGTGTTGAGCGATTTCAACTCAGCACTGAAACCGAAGCTAAACCATCTTTTTTTGAAATAGTATTTTTAATGAATGGCAAGAGATATAGATATGGATTTGAGGCAACTCTTGAGAAAGTTGTATCTGAATGGTTATTTTATGTTCCTAAAATAAAAGAAACTAGGCTTTTTGAGCGCAAACTGGACAAGATTAGGGTTTCTAAAACATTTCAAGCTGATGGTATTCAGCAGAGAACAAGACATAATGCCCTCTTCTTGTCTGTATCTGCTCAATTCAATGTCAAAATTGCAGAAAAAATCTTAGATTGGCTGACAAACAGTATCAATGTTGTCTCTGGTTTAGATGATACAGGCTATCGAGGATACACAGTTAGTTGTTTAATAAATAACAAAAATAAAGATAAAATTATTGAGTTAATCAAAAAATTAGATTTAGGATTTGGCGATGTAGAGGTAGAAGAAATTGAGGTAAGTCCTGATTCTTTACCTAGGGAACTGCCAGATGAAATAAAAAATTTCTTTTTCAAAAATGGGGTACAGAAGGTACAATCAGTTCAAACCATGCACCGAAAATTTGATGAAAAAGAAAATACTGTAGATACAGTATTTTTTGATTTAGAAGAGCAAGAGTCTGAGGGAACTCAAAAAGTGTTTGCTTTGGCAGGACCTCTTGTTGACACACTGAAAAATGGTAAAGTTCTAATCATTGATGAATTAGATGCGAGAATTCATCCTTTGATCAGCCGTGCAATTGTTGAATTATTTAATTCTAATGAAACTAATTCAAATAATGCTCAGTTAATATTCATGACTCACGATACTAATTTACTTAGCAATCAGCTTTTTCGTAAGGATCAGATTTGGTTTACTGAAAAAAAGAGATATGGGGCAACAGATTTGTACTCTCTAGCAGAATACAATGTACCTAATGATGCGCCATTTAAGAGTGATTATATTAAAGGTAAATATGGCGCAATTCCATATATCGGAAATTTGAATCATCTAATTGACTCTGATGCCTAGAAAAAAGGTAAACTCTCGTGGATATAACGAACGAAAAGTTAATACTAGGGAAATCAGGCAGAGATTCTTGATCGTATGTGAAGGAGAGAAAACCGAACCTAACTACTTTAAGAGTTTTCGTGTTCCCAAGAATGTGGCTGAAGTAAACGTGCAGGGTTTAGGAAAGAATCCCAGCAAATTAGTTGAAAGCGCAAAGGAACTGAATAAGCAAGATGATTACGATCAGGTTTGGTGTGTTTTTGATCGTAATTCTTGGACTAGAGAAGATTTTAATAACGCCATTAAAAATGCAAATGATCAAGGATTTAAAGTAGCTTATTCTAATGAAGCGTTTGAACTATGGTATGTCCTGCATTTTGAATTTATTAATACTGGTATCCCTCGAAGTGATTATCTTCGGAAGTTAACTTATTTAATTGGTCGGACATATCAGAAAAATAGCGAAACGATTTATGATGACCTACTTGAGAAGCAATCTATTGCTATTAGACATGCTGAAAATCTTCTTAAACAATATGATCCTCACATTCCAGCCGAAGACAATCCATCAACAACAGTGCATTTGTTAGTGCAGGAACTCAACAAGTTTATTCCCTAAACAGACTCTCCGTGCCTAGCAATTGCCGCTAAAGAGCCAATTAATATCCGTGAACAAGTTCACGTACACTTGCAAACACTGAACCATCAAGTGGATCGGTATTTGCATCCCCCTGTTATTTAAATGTAAGCCGATGCATTCACAATTCATTTGTATCAAAAATGAGCAAATGGTATAACACATTAAATAGTAGATTTTTAAATTTCATACTCCAATTCAAGCATTGCTGAATTAGGGTATGAAATTCAAAAATTAAGTATTCTCAACTCTTACTCTCTGCGACTCTGCGCGAGGGACATTTATATTTGTATAGCAGCAACGCCGTAACTCTTATTAGATAAATCCGCAGTTGTTTATCTCTTCAATTACGGCAGATGTACAGTCATTCCATGCCGGTTGATGTACTTGACACCACTTTGCGCGGCGCTAAAATACCAAGGACAATTGCCACCAAGAACAATGCTGGAACATCACCAAACAGGTGTCCACGTTCAACAGGGTCAATCACTGCATGTACCGCCATGATCAGCGCGTGGACTACACTTGACCAGACGGTGAACCAGATTAAACTGAGGTGAGCTTCTGGTTGCCTTGAAGCCAACAGCAAAAAGACACCAAGCGTCGCATAAACACCAATGATCATCTGTTCGTATTCGTGCTGACCTGGTTGCCATAACCAGCCTGATGCCCAGACCTGAGTCAGCGGATAGATAAGTAAAAAAGCTATTCCAATAATAACCAGAGCAATTCGTAAGTACCGATCGCGCTCATCCATTGCTTTAACCTCCGCTATTTTCTAGTGCAGCCTCTACTAACAAAACTGCATAATTTTGTGATTGTATTCCCACTAATGACACTTCAGCTTTGGGGTGTTAGAAATTTTAATGCTCGTTGTGGTTTAAAACTGGTTCAACTGTGAGTGCAAGTCGATGCATTAACAATGCAAGTCGATGCATTAACAATGCAAGCCGATGCATTAACAATGCAAGCCGATGCATTAACAATGCAAGCCGATGCATTAACAATGCAAG
>NZ_JBPAOH010000060.1:0-40736 GCF_050875635.1 Tolypothrix sp. VBCCA 56010 | reverse complement strand
GGGAGTGGGGAGTGGGGAGTGGGGAGGGGGGGAGGGGGGAGGAAAAATATAATACATGTATTTAATATGTTAATTTTACTGGTAGAAGACGATCCGGCTCAATTAGAACCATTGCGTGCTGCGCTGATTAAAGCAGGACACATTGTTGATGCAATTGAAGATGGAGAAACCGCTCAGTGGTTGATATCTCAAAAAGATTATGACTTGTTAATTTTAGATTGGATGCTGCCTCAAGTAAGCGGGATTAAGCTTTGTCAAGAATATCGACGAATGGGAAAAACTGCCCCAGTGTTGATGCTGACCGCTAAAGATACTACCTCAGATAAAGTTATCGGTTTGGATGCTGGTGCAGACGATTATTTAGTCAAACCAATTGATATTATTGAACTTTTAGCAAGAGTGCGAGCATTAGGCAGGCGATCGCCACAATGGATTGGCGATACACTTAGTTTGGCAGATCTACATCTTCATTTAACCAACCTAACTATAGAACGCCATCAAGTAACAGCTCAACTTTCTGGTCGAGAATTTCAACTTATGGAATACATGATGCGTCACCCCCGTCAAGTTTTATCTCACACTCAAATTGAACAATCACTCTGGGGATGGGGAACAGAACCTGAAAGCAACGCTGTAACAACATTAGTACGCAGACTGCGACAACGTTTGCAAACAGTTGGGGCAAAAGATTGGTTAGAAACAGTTTACGGTATGGGATACCGCTTGAACGTTCCGGAAAACAATGTTTAATCGCAGTCGTCGTAACCTGGCTAATTTGTTCGCATTCTCAATGGGGAGTATCCTCATTGTTTTTGCTGGAGTAGGTTATTATCTTGCAGCGAAAGAGCAACTTCAGGCTTTTGATGATGCACTGTTTGCCAAAAGTAAAGCGATCGCACAGAATGCACAAGTTAAACAAAAGTATATTTCTGTTTTAAGCAATCAACTATCGCCGCTCAACAGCGAACTTGTATATATCCGGTGGTACAATGCCAACAAAGAATTAGTAGAATTTACTGATGCTAATGCCGACAAAATATTAACTGTTGCTCCTGGTTATCAAACTATCCAATCAACTGCAAAAAAAGAATCGCTTCGGCAATTAACGTTGCCAGTTATACAAGATAAAGCGATAATTGGCTATTTGCAAACTGCCACTTCTGTATCTGCCGTGCAAAAGAGTTTGAATCGATGGCGGTTCTTTTTGACACTGGGAGTACCAGTAACTTTAAGTGTAATTGGCATTACAGGCTGGTTTCTGGGAGGACTTGCCATGCAACCGACCCGTCGAGCTTACGAGCAATTGCAACGCTTTACGGCTGATGCTTCCCATGAATTACGCGCTCCTGTGGCAGCGGTTTTAAGTAATGCCCAAGTAGCATTAATGCCACCATTTGATGAAGCGGAGCAGCGTTTTCGCTTAGAAAATATTGTGGAAATTGCTAAATCAATGAGTGTGCTAATTGGTAATTTGCTGTTTCTCTCTCGTCATAACGGATCGTTAGACACTGCAAAGTTAAAAAATATTGATTTGGTTGAATTAGTGCGATCGCTCTTAGATAACTACCAACAACAAGCAATTGCACAAAACCTGACTTTCTCTGCTAAACTACCAGAATTACCCGTGAACGTGAAAGCTGATGCAGACTTGTTGAAACAGGCGATCGTCAATCTACTCACCAACGCTTTTAAGTATACTTTATCTGGTAGCATTCAAATACGCCTATTTACACAATCGCATCGAGCTATCATTCAGGTAGAAGACAGCGGAATCGGCATCCCGGAGGAAGATTTACCGCATATCTTTGAAAGATTTTACCGTGTAGATACCACACGAGCGCGGCAAACTGGTGGCTTTGGATTAGGATTAGCGATCGCTCAACAAATTATACAAGCGCACAAAGGGCAAATCACTGCAAAAAGTCTGTTTGGGCAAGGTTCTACATTTCAAATAGAATTACCAAATGGGTAATGGGGAATTGGGCATTGGGCATGGGGCATGGGGCATGGGGCATGGGGCATTGGGCATAGGGCATGGGGCATGGGGCATTGGGCATAGGGCATGGGGCATGGGGCATGGGACAAAAAGACAAGGAGACAAGGAGACAAGGAGACAAGGAGACAAGGAAGAATTTATCCGATTCTCAATGCCCAATGCCCAATGCCCATTGCCCATTAAACAATTGCCCATTAAACAATTGCCCATTGCCCATTACCCATTACCCATTGCCCATTAAACAATTGCCCAATTCCTTGACATTATTCTGTCATAGTTACCCATCACACTAAGAAATAACAACACCTGAGAAGTTTATGAGTTACTCAACATAGACTCGCTTAGGTTGATTGGGTGAAAACTTAGCAACTCCCTAACAGCAATGGTGAAGAATGGGTTTGTACATGCTGCGGTAACTGCGGCTACTATAGCAACTTTCCTCGCTGCCGAGGCTGACAAAAAGAATATAGAATATAGCAGCCGTCAGAACAAAAAGCGGCAAAAAAAATTTAGAAAGCGCTTTGATAACAATTGAAGTATAAAAGGTGACTGCTCAATTGAATAAAAACCAAGCAAATTCTTGGTTACAGGCTGGGTTGGTGGCTGTCTTGGTTTCTCTGCCTACAGCCTGTATGCAACCAAATCGCGTTGAGGGAGTTGTTCAACTTCCATCAACTGAAGCTGAATCTAATTCCACTTATGCAGATGTGCAAAATTTGGTCAATTTGGGACCGCGAGTTGCTGGCACACCAGTTATGGAAAAAGCTAGCAGCTACCTAATCGATCAATACCGCAAAGCGGGTTACATCACCGAAGTTCAGACTTTTACTTATCAAAAGTTTGCAGATTTAGGTTCAAATCTAACTGTCGATAATGTCACAATTGAAGGGCAAGCGCTGAATGGTTCAATTCCTGGCAAGTTAAATGCACCGTTGGTTGCAGTTCCCAATGTTGGACGAAGCGCCGATTTTGCCGCAGTCAATGTTAAAGGTGCGATCGCGATCGTCAAACGCGGTGAAATTCGCTTTTCCCAAAAAGCTGAAAATGCCGCCGCTGCCGGAGCAGTTGGTTTGATAATTGTCAACAATCAACCGGGAGATTTATATGGTGGTTCCCTCGGTGGTGAAGCAAAACTTCCTGTATTAGGGCTTTCAGCGGAAAAAGGTAATCCCTTAATTGCCCGAATACCAAATACACAAGTTAATCTAAATGTCAATGCACAACGACAAATTGTTACTGGGCGCAACGTCATCGCTCATCTTCCAGGCGTGACTCAGCCGAAAGCGATACTGGGCGGACATTACGACTCAGTAGCAGGTTCACCAGGAGCAAATGATAACGCATCCGGGACAGCAGTTGTATTGGCGATCGCTCGTAATTTATCTAACACACCTCAAGCGCGTCAAATTTGGTTCGTTGCCTTCGATGGTGAAGAAGACGGTTTACACGGTTCGCGGGCTTTTGTCAACGCAGCTCAACCACAATTTCTCTCAGGCTTAAAAGGCATGATGAACTTCGACATGGTAGGCGTTAATAACCAACTTAGTATTGGCGGTACATCATCATTAACCTCATTAGCTCAAGCCTCTCTTCCCCAGATTAAAACATTTGGCTCCACCAGAGGCAGCGATCATGCATCCTTTGCCGATAAAAATGTACCCGTCTTATTTTTCTATCGAGGTTCAGAGCGAAATTACCACACACCGAACGATAAAACAATAGATCCAAAACTGCTCGATCAAACCACTCAAGTAGGATTAGATATCCTCAAGCGATTGCTCAAAACTGGTTAATTTGTGGGTGAGGAAAACGGACGCAGGTCTTCAATGTTTGTGTTTAAATTCATCTTCAAACTAGGAATGCAATGTCTGCTAACTTCTCATTAAAAAAATCTCTCAGCAATTTGTCTCTAATTTCTCTTGGTGCAGTAGCCGCAGTCTTCGCAGCACAAATTGTACCCACAAATGCCGTACCATCTCAACAGCCGATGTCTGACGACAAGCCCTTCGGGTTCGGGGGTTCGCAATCGACGGGAACCGCCAAGACTGCGACCCCCTCACCGCTCCGCGTCTACGCTCAGTTGCCATCAACCAGCAACACAGATACTAACTTTATAGCCGCTGCTGTCGAAAAAACTGGTTCAGCAGTAGTGCGGATTGACTCAACGCGAACGATCGCAAGTCGATATTCAAATTATGGAAGGCAAATACGCGGAACAGGTTCCGGCTTTATCATTAGATCCAACGGTTTAATTCTGACAAACGCTCACGTTCTTGGTGGAGCCGACACAGTAAGAGTTACTTTAAAAGATGGTCGTAACTTTACCGGTCGAGTCTTGGGGCAAGATAGACAAACCGACGTCGCAGTAGTTAAAATCCAAGCTAACAATTTACCCGCTATCAGCATCGGTAATTCCGATCGGATAAAACCAGGAGAATGGGCGATCGCGATCGGTAATCCCTTAGGTTTAGACAACACCGTTACAGTCGGCATTATTAGCGGCACAGGTCGCTCTGGTGGTATAATTTCCGCAGCAGGTAGGCGAGTTAACTTTATTCAGACCGATGCTGCGATTAACCCAGGTAATTCTGGCGGACCACTATTAAACCAACAAGGGCAAGTCATCGGCATCAATACTGCTATAATTCAAGGCGCTCAAGGATTGGGATTTGCGATTCCGATTAACCAAGCGCAGCAGATAGCCAACCAACTGATTGCCAGAACACCAATTCAATAATTCTCTATTTTCCTGATTTCCTAAACAAAAGTTTCTGCCGCATTTACTGCCACAGCGATCGCATTCAGTACGGCAGTATCTTTCTCTGACAAAATCACATTTTCACTCTTGGTACGCTGGGCAACTACACCACAAACAGCAGCAGCTGCAAATTGATATACTCCCGCCATTTTGAAAAGCGTACCGCATTCCATTTCATAATTCAAGACATTTAAACGCCGATATTCTTCAGTGATGCCATCAAGCGATCGCATTAAATGAGGATTCGCCGAATCAGTGCGTTCCTGTCCTTCATAGAAAGTATCCACCGATGCCGTAATCCCCATGTAATGCGAAATCTTCAATTTGCGTGCCGCATTAACCAACGCTACCGTGAGAAACGGATCGGCTGCTGCGGGATACTCCACAGGTGCAATATCACTTGCTGCACCTTGCCGACATAATGCCGCACTGCTAATTACAACACTACCGACAGTTATATAAGGTTGAATTGAGCCGCAAGTGCCAACGCGAATAATTTGCCGAATTCCTACTTGCACCAACTCATTCACCACAATACTCAAAGAAGGCGCACCCATACCACTAGTAGCAGATAAAATCGGGCGATTATTTGGCAAATATCCCACATAACTATTAAGTCCGCGATTCTCCGACAACAAACGCACATCCTGCAAATAACTTTCAGCAATTAAACGAGCGCGTTCCGGATCGCCAGATAATAAAGCCATATTGGGAGGTTGCGAACCCAAATCATCTTGCCCAAAGCCAATGTGATATAAACGGTTACTTGTCATAGGTAAATTATATAGCTCGTAGTAAGCGATTTATCGCTTAATTTGGGCACTTTAGTACCCACTACAATTCCTTATAATACATTGTGTAGTACAATAAAGATAGTTACCCCTCATGCGGTGACTGATTGTCATATCACTCATCAAAAGGAAGTCTATATGATTCCCCGATCGCGTGTCCGAAATATTGGTATATCTGCTCACATTGACTCTGGTAAAACTACGTTATCAGAGCGAATTCTCTTCTACACGGGCAGAATCCACGCTATTGAGGAAGTGCGGGGAGGCGGAAAGGGCGCAACGATGGACTTCATGGACTTAGAAAAAGAACATGGTATCACCATCACCTCAGCGGCGACGACTTGCCAATGGCATGATACCCAAATCAATTTAATCGACACACCAGGACACGTAGACTTCACAATTGAAGTAGAACGCTCTCTGCGGGTGCTGGATGGTTCCGTAATGGTGCTGTGTGCGGTGGCGGGTGTGCAGTCCCAATCCATCACCGTAGATCGGCAAATGAAGCGATATCGCGTGCCGCGTTTAGCGTTCATCAACAAGATGGATCGCCTTGGTGCTGACCCATTTCGTGTAGTACAAGCTATGCGAGACAAGTTGCAATTGAATGCTGTCTTACTACAGTATCCGATTGGTAGTGAAGAGAACTTTCAAGGGGTGATTGACCTCGTGGAAATGACGGCTCACTATTATCAAGGTGAGAATGGGGAAGATTCAGTGAAAAAGTTAATTCCCGATGCGCTTGTATATGAAGCACAACAAGCACGGGAAAAGCTGCTTGACGCTTTATCGCTGTTTTCAGAAGCAATGACCGAACAGCTGTTGGAGGGTGAGGAAGTTTCCCAAGAACTGATTTGGCAAACCATCCGCAAAGCAACTTTAAGCTTGGAACTCACTCCAGTATTGCTGGGTTCGGCATTCAAAAATAAGGGTGTGCAAAACTTGTTAGATGCGATCGCTCTTTATCTACCATCACCTATAGATAGGGAATTAGTCAAAACCGCAGAATCGGTGAGTATCTATCCTAACCCTGACGATTCTTTAGTCGCTTTGGCATTCAAACTGACTGTAGAATCCTTTGGGCAATTGACCTACATCCGCATCTACTCTGGAACGCTGAAACCGGGTGACACTGTATACAACTCGCGTACCGGGAAACGAGTGCAAATCAATCGGCTGGTAAGAATGCACGCCAACAAGCGAGAAGAAATGCAAGTCGCTGTCGCAGGAGATATTATTGCTCTGTTGAGTGTAGATTGTGCATCTGGAGATACCTTATGCTCAGGGAAACTACTATCTTTAGAAAGAATGTTCGTGCCGGAACCAGTGATTACGCTATCGATTATGGCTAAAAAACAGGAATCGGGCGATCGCCTATCCAAAGCACTCAACCGCTTTCAAAAAGAAGACCCCACTTTCCGCGTTACTCACGACCCCGAATCTAGCGCTACTCTGATTTCTGGGATGGGTGAACTCCATCTAGAAATCTACATTGAGCGCATCCAGCGCGAATATAATACCGAAGTTTACGTTGGTAAACCGGCGGTAGCATATCGAGAAACCATCTTGCAAAAAGCTACCTTCGACTACCGACTCAAAAAACAGACAGGTGGTTCTGGTCAATTTGCCCACGTTACTGGGTGGATTGAACCGACAAGCGAACCGTTTGTATTTGAGAATCGTGTAGTTGGCGGTGCAATTCCTAAAGAGTACATCGGCGCTTGTGAGAAAGGTTTCCAAGAGGCGATGCGATCGGGACAGCTAGAAGGCTATCCGGTTACTGGGGTAAAAGTCGTTCTTGAAGGAGGTTCGTATCACCCAATCGATTCGAGTGAAATTGCTTTTCGGTCAGCAGCGCATCAAGCTTTGGAACAAGCTTTTATCAAAGCAAATCCTTGCATTTTAGAACCAATTATGCTTGTAGAAGTGGAAACTCCGAATGAGTTTTTTGGAAGAGTTCAGGGGGATTTATCCTCCCGTCGGGGTTTGCTTTTGGGTTCCGAAACAATGCTCTCATACACGGTGATTCGGGCTGAAGTACCATTAGCCAAGATGTTTGGGTATTCAACAGACTTGCGATCGCTTACCTCTGGTATGGCGACTTTCTCAATGGAGTTTGCTTGCTATCGGCAAGCTTTAGCAGTGAAGTCATAATCAACACATAAAAAAAGGCAGACCATATAAGTCTGCCTTTTTTGTTTCCATTTGATTATTATCTTTCTGGGCAAATACAAACTAAATAATCTGGGTAGGGAAGGGGGTGAAGACACCCCAACAAAGTGGTGACAAAGGAGGAACTTAGCCCAAATTGAGAGACTTTTGGTTTTTGCGTTTGCGGAGGAACATACCACCACCTATAGCCAGCATACCTAAAGCAAGGCTAGGCTCAGGTACTGTGCGGAAGGAGTGGTTATCGCTTTCAAATCCACCACCGTATTTTGCTTGTTGGGAAATCACGATTTTGTTGAAGTATTCATTTGAGTTCTCTGCAAAGAACTCAACGTAGCCATTGCCTTGATAGTACGTTTTGCTTCCGGGTGCTGACTGCATAGAACTATCACCTGCCTTGGGTCCCGGATGGAATTTGGAGTAGAGAGCAAACTTACCTATGTCCGCAGTTTCAAAGGTTTTGATTAAGGTATTTCCATTGAAGAAAGAGAGAGTATTACCAGGGTGAGCAGCACCCCAGTCTAAACCGAAAGATTTTGCCAAACTCTCTAGGGTAATTGTGACAGAGTTACCAGCCATAACTTGCAGATACTTGGAAGTGTTTTTCTCACCATCTGGACCAACTGGTGCCCAAGAGTTGCTTCCAACTTGCTTCTGACCAATTGTATTTCCATTACTAAATGAGTACTGAGCAAATCCAGTGGTTGGTGCTTTACCTTGGACTGTTTTGCCTTTTGCGTCTACTGTATTGTTGAAGTCAATCGTGATTGCGTTTTTGTCTTTGGTATACGCACCTTGATTGGTTTCTCCCTTAGGACCTGTAGTACCTGTGCTCATGGTAAAGGTCATAGCGTGAGCAGCATCAGCGTAGGAGAAGGAAGCGATCGCAGATAAAGATAAAGCAGCAATTGAAGCAAATTTCCTGATAAACATGATTGTAAGCTCGTGTCGTTTTCCGTGTCTTGAGCCAATTATCTGACTTATTAGTTACAAAACAACAGGATGTATTTACTGAAATAATATTTTTACTTGAACATAAACAATTTGTAACTTATTTAACCAATGTCCAGATAAAAACCAGTGATTTTACTTCCACAAACGTGAAGATAAGCAAGGTAAAGGAACTAATATTTGTGAAGAAACAGATATTAATAAAGAAGTTGTGTACTTGTCGAGTGCCATTTTTAAGAAGCGATGAAGTAGAGAGAATGTTTTCTCTGTATAAGGTGTCTCTAAAAAATGTAACGAGGGTGAATAAGGCGATCGCCCATTTACAATGACACGAGCCGTAAATAACAGTTCGATGATTTCCCGCTGATGGCATATTGTATTAACGTGAGTTCGACGAACCTCTCCCTGCCTTGAACTAAAGTTCAAGTCTGTCCCTCTCCGATTCGGAGAGGGACGGTTTTACGTAGTAAAACCAGGGAGAGGTATGTTTGATTTGTGCTAATTAGGCGAACATTATGGACATATGATCCGTCGAATTCACGTTGTATTAGTAATCAACAAATAAAAATAGGCAGACTCATATGTCTGCCTTTGATGTTATTATTTGATTATTGTTTGTATGTAAAAATACGGTTGAGGGGACAAACGCACCTCTACAAAGTTGTAATTAACCGAGTTTATCCCAAGTTGAGAGACTTCTGATTTTTGCGCTTGCGGAGGAAGACACCGCCAACAGCTAGCAATCCTAAAGCTACACCAGGCTCAGGTACTTTAGCAGAGTATTTGCCTGAACCAGTACGGAATGTGTGGTTGTCAGATTCAAAGCCACCGTTATCGGTCTGAGAAATCACAATTTTATCAAAGTTATCATTCATACCTTCGGAGAAAAACTCGAAGACACCATTCATTTGACCACCATGCTGCGAGGCTGAAACCGGTGCGAGCGCGTTCATCATATTATAAGTCAATTCTTTAACGAGGTTTGTCCCTTTGAAGAATTGTAAAGTATTACCTACGCTCAAAGCGCCTGCATCAAAAGCAAAGTAGTTGAAAACCTGATTTTTGGCGTTTTCGATGATGACGCTGTTACCCTGGAAAACTGCTAAATAATTTGATTCGTTTACTTCTGCCTTGGCGCCAGAAGGTGCCCACTTATCTGAGTAAATACCAGTTTGCCCAGACTCGCCTTTAGTAGAGTAACTACCGTTAGAAAAAGAGTATTTTACATTATTGCTGCCAGGTACTTTACCATCGTTGAAATCATATGTTGTATAATCTTTGTCGTTTACTTCCTTAGCAAAAGCACCTTCATTTGTAACTGCACTATCACGGTAAGCACCAGCACTGTAGCTAAATCCGAGAGCGTGAGCCGAGCCGGCATAAGAGATGGAAGCGATCGCAGTTAAAGATAAAGCAGCAATTGAAGCAAATTTTTTGAGAGACATGATGTTTGGCTCCTGTTGTTTTCCGTGTCTTGAGCCAATTATGTGATTTACTAGCTACAAACTAACAGGATGCATTCACTGAATTTAGATTTATCCTTGAATGGAGATAATATGTAAATGATTTAACCAGTTAAAAAAGAAAAAACAGTAGTTTTACTTGGAAATACATAAAGATAAACAGGGTAAACCAACTAATATTTGTGAAGAAACGAATTATTGATAAAGAAATTGTGTGTCTGTCCTTCGTCGTTTTTAAGAAGTGGTGAAGCTAGGGGAATTTGTTTGCGTGCAACTCCCGGCAGGAAGGGCAAATCTGCCAGAGACTAAAGCATAATCAAACCCAGTCGGACACCAACAGTTACAGCCTCAGTGCGAGACGAAACCCCTAGCTTGCCAAATATGGATGAGACATGAAACTTAACGGTGTGATCGGAGATATGCAAACGCTTGGCGATCGCTTTATTCCCTAACCCAGAACCAAGCATTTCTAAAACCTCTATCTCTCTTGGTGTCAATGTTTGCATGGGTGTAAGCGTTACTTTTTCTCGCATCGACTCTTTGGAAGAAAGTAACTCAACCGCATCGGGGTGTAAGACAATTAGACCAAAAGCGATCGCCTCGACAGCCGCGATAATCTCTGACTCGGTGCTACTATCTGGTAAAATGCCCCGTACACCAGAACGCAGCGCTACTTCTAAGTTGATGCTGTCAAGTTCGTCAGCAATAATCATAATTGGTGATGAGTATTGCTTTTCTTGCATCGAAAGCAATTTTTCCCATACTGATTGTTGAAAATTACCGCTCAAATCTAACAGCACCACCTGTGGTTGTAATTGCACTTCCCCCAAAAGTGCATCTAAGTCAGATACACTACCTACTACCGTCAGTTGAGGATTGCTTGTCAGCACTGCCGACAAACCTGCCCGCACTACGGGGGAAGCTGCAACTACCATCACCCGAATCATGTCACCTCCACAGCAGTTTTCCCATCTTGGAACACAGCATAATAAATGTATTGTTGCCCACCACGCAGAACTTGTAATGGTAGTGATTTGCTATCGCTTTGATTGAGATAGTTGCTTAAATCATTCGGTTGAGAGAGCGATCGCCCCGACACCCCAATCAGCACATCACCAACTTGCAAACCAGCAGCTTCAGCAACACTTTGAGAATGCACTGACAAAATTAATAAGCCCAAAGTGCGTTTTAGCAGTACAGGTTGTAAAGTCACCCCCAGCTTTCGCCGATTTCCATTCAGAAAACGCTTTACAGTTGAGCTTGATATTGCCACAGCCAAATTATTGGCAATCATGGTATTAATTCCGACAACGCGACCGAGACAATCGGCAAGCGGACCGCCGGAATTACCAGGATACAGTTGAATATCTGCCATAACCAAACGCTGATCGCTTGTATGGATAATGCCGGTTGTGACTGCACCACTGTCACCAAATGGATTACCCACTGCTAAGACTAATTCACCTACTCGTAGCGCATCTGCATCGCCGATGGTTGCGGCATTTAAGTCAGTGGCGGCAATTTTTAAAGCTGCTAAATCTTGCTGTGGATCGAAGTGTGTCCGTACTGCATCAAATGTGCGTCCATCTGACAATTCGACAGTTGTTTTGTTGCTGGTGGCGACATGGGCGTTAGTGATGATTAAGCCGTCTTTTTGCCAGATTACACCGGAACCGCTTCCTAAAGAACCGCTACGCACTTCGACGGTAATATTACGTAGTTTAGCAGCTAGGAGTGCTAATTCATCAGTTATTGCTGTGATAGTCATATTGGGGAAATTGTGATTTTTGGGGAATTGTTAGTCAATTGGTTTTTCGCCGATCGCGATCGCTTTTTCGAGCAAAACTCCACCGCGCACAATTTGCACTCTTACAGTTTTACCAACGCGATCGCTATTATTCAGCAATGCCAGCACATCACCGGTATCGCTGACAGAATTACCATCGAAGGCTACCAACACATCCCCAAGCAACACACCCGCTTTGTCAGCAGGTCCGTTTGTCTCAACATTGACGACAATCACCCCACCAGCAGAAGTTAAATTTAAGGCGCTTTTCAAGTTTGCGGGCAAACGTACAGGTTGCATCCCCAAACCCAAATAGCCCCGTGGAATGCGTCCTTTGGCAATTAATTGGTCAACTACACGATTTACTGTAGAAGCGGGGATAGTCAAAGCAGTACCGCGCCGCCCGGAAGTATTCATTCCTACCACCAAACCAGCAGCATCTACGAGGGGTCCACCTGCAAAGCCAGCATAAAAAGTGATGTCTGGACGGATGAACGAGTCAATATTACCACCGCTCATGCTTCGCCAAGCACCACTAACAACACTCACTGCACCCATAGCCGCTTTTAAGTCACCCTCGCTGCTTCTTGCTAACCCAAGTACTAAATGACCAACTTTGAGCGTGGTAGCGTCGCCAATTTTCGCAACTGGGATTTCTTTGTTTTGTAGCTGCAAGACAGCTACATCGGTGCTGGAGTCATGACCTAAGACTTTAGCTGCTACTGTACGATTATTTGTAGTGGTGACAGTAATTTCTTCGTAGCGTTGCAGCGACTCGTCAGAGGTAACGATGATACCATCTCGCCAGTGAATACCGCTAGGAGAAATGCGTCCGCCACCATTCACAGCAACAACAGCACTCCCAACCTGCTCTACAATATCGGCTAAATTGTTGGACAGAGCCAGTAATGAAGACATAAAATTTCTCCTTTAAACGTTCCTGATGTTCATATCTTGCCGTTTTGCTAAGGCAGGTTACATCGGAAAAATGGGGAGAATGCATCCTAGAAAAATGGCTAGGGAATGTGGGACAAGGGGACAGGGGGACAAGGGGACAAGGGGACAAGGGGACAAGGGGGAGCTGGGGGAGCTGGGGGAGAGGAATTTTACCCAATGCCCAATGCCTATTGCCCCATGTCCCATGCCCCATGCCCAATTACCCATTACCTATTACCCCTAAATAATCGTAATGCTTTGGTTTCAAATTCTGTAATTACCGCAGGTTCGTTTTCATACCAAAGACGTATTTCTTTCAATGCTTCTTCAGTGTTATCTGAAGAATGAATTAAGTTATCTACTAAAAAAGTAGCTTTTTTCAGCGCCAGTCTTCTCAAATGATGTTTTTTTGTTTTGCAAAGGTTAGCTGAACCAATTACTTGTGTTTTCAGAAATTCTCCAAAAGAACTGTAGTTGCTATTATTCGCAATCTCATATTTATCTGTATAATATTCTAGTATAAATATTTGCACTGCTTTTTGGGACAAGTAGTTGATGATAAATGGATACCAAAGTGAATATTGAGAAGATTTGTAATGTTTTGATATTTTTTCTTTATCTACAATAATAGAATATCTTATATGTTTAATATCGCCATATTTTGATAGTTTATTTTTAATGAAATTACTTAACTCTATATCATTAGCAGCGGCTGGTTTTAACATTATGAAAACAAATGCATTCAGTTTTTGTGACATAGCGTTAACCCTAAAAACAGCAAGCAAATTACTTATTTGTTCAGTTTGACATGATTTAACTTTGGATTGCTACAAATAACTGTTGATAATAATTTGTAATATGGATGCAGATGAACTGAAGCGGCGTTATGTCGCAGGGGAAAGAGATTTTTCGATAGCAGATTTAAGTAGAGTTAAGCTGATTAAAGCTTATTTGCCCGGAATCAATTTATGGGCTGCAAACTTAAGTGGAGCTAACTTAGCCAAAGCCAAATTATGGGGAGCCAACTTTGAGGGAGCTAACTTATCGAGAGCTAACTTGACTGGAGCTAACCTCAGCGGAGCGAATTTAAGTCAAGCTAATCTGCGGGGAGCCAAACTAAATAATGTCAAGCTGTATGGAGCTAATTTTACTGGTGCTTTCTATGATGAAAGTACCCGATTTGTTAGAGGTTTTGACCCTATCAGTCAAAATATGCGCTTAATTTGATTTTGTTGAGCTCGGCATATCTTGATTAGACACAAGAAGTGAAAAATAATGTAGAGACGTAGCAGTGCTACGTCTCTACAATAGTTTTCTGATAACGCATAATTAATTTCCACGTCTACGTATATTAATTCGAGGGAAATTTTGGAACTATAGCGATCGCCTTTGTCGTCTACGTATAAACTATTTCAAAGAGCGCAGCGTTATTATACCAGTTGTGTGGGTAATCTTTGCAACTAAAATCGGCAGATTAGCTGGTTTTAGCCAAATTACTGCGTAAACTTGTAATGTTTTACTATAGGAGTCAATAAAGATGCAACGTACTTTGAAAACCCTTTTACTTGTAACCGCTGTCATAAACTTGACAGTTTTACAACAAGCAAAAGCAGTGTCAAACAGTAGCCTGACTGTGACGATTAACGGGTTGAAAAGCCAGCGCGGGCAAGTTTGCTTGAGTTTGTTTTCGGGTGGACGAGGATTTCCCAGCAGTAGCGATCGCGCTGTGGCTGCACGTTGTGTCAAAGTAGAAAACACACTGCTGACAGTTAAATTTGACAACTTAAAAGCCGGAAATTATGCGATCGCCGCTTTTCATGATGCCAACGGTGACGGTACTCTCAATCGCAATCCATTGGGTATTCCCACAGAAGAGTTTGGCTTTTCTCAAAACCCGAAAATTCTCACAGGTGCGCCAAAGTTTGCCGATTCTGCGTTTCTAGTCGCAGGTCCAGAGACTAACATTCAAATTAAGTTGCTGAACTTTTTTGGCTAAAGTAAACGCTACAGCAAAAATTTGTTCTTATTCGAGGTGAATGATAAGTACGTTGGCGGAAAAATTTCTAAGTATGTAACGAAAATTTAACCACAATTAGAGTTAAATTGAAAACCTCGTGTGATTTAAGAATTTACTTTTTGCAGCACGATCTCATCATTCTTCGTATAAATAATAGTGGAGGTTATCGTATACTTAATGACATTGCTACAACTATGTCATTAGTTTATGGACGAGCTAAACCTCCACCTGCAATCGTTCATTCAAGAGGCTTGCAGTCACGTACCAGCCAGCCCACAGCATCGTAAAGCCCTAAATTGTCTGCTCCGAGCCGTTCTGAAATCGGGGTGTCTTTGGACACCAGCAGCAGGGGATATTTATGAAGAGGCTCTATATAAAACCATGTTCAATTTAACCAAAACACTTTGCGATAAATACGATCCAAGTCGAGGTTCATTCTTGGCTTGGTTTAACACCTGTCTTCGCAATCAGTACATGGATGAAATTCGTGCTACTCAACGCGATCGCTCTTCACCCCGCAGTCTGTATGGCAAAGTAATGAGATGGAGAACTTCAAAGGCAGAAATCTCTAGCATTCGCCAGGAAATTTTTAATCCTCGTCAGGCTTTCGACACTGAAGGAAATTTGACACTGAAAAAATCAAAGTTAGAAGCACCCATAAAACGTGTTCACAGACTCAATAACATCGCGGGATTTCAAGGGCTTTTGCGGATTGCTACCGATTATGACGTTTGGCGACAAAATACTAAAGCTTTTTCGATAAGTCGGTGGTTTTACGCTTTCAACTTTGTTGCCATTAAAAGTATCGGAATTTAAATAGTATTATTATTAGTCACTCATTACTTGGTGCGATCGCCCTTGGCGTTAGCGAACGCGAGTGCGTCTCGAACGCGAGTGCGTCTTTGTTCGCGTAGCGTCTCCGATAGGAGAAGGAGAAGAGAAGCCATCGCTATTTTAGTTGGTCTGGTATAAAGCTCAAGCAAAATTTTTTGAGTGTTGTGCAGCACAGGGTGACTTTAGCAGGTATATAAATTGAGCTTGTAGTGCGATATTGAAACTAATTTTCCATTGCATCTGCTGTTTGACAAATTAATTGCCAAGCTTGCTGTACGTGAATTTTCTCGGTTGTGGCTTGCCCAATTGACATTCGTAAAGTTAGTTTTTGGTCGATTTTAGTAGAAGTAAGATAGAGTTTTCCTGAAGAATTGAGACAATTGAGTATTGCCTGGTTAATTTCATCACCGCCCCTGTGACGAAAGCACACCAAGTTTAAGGGAGGATTTACAACTAGTTCAAAGCTGGGATGAGAATTTACCCATTCGGTAAATTCTTGTGCTATGGCAATATGCTTGCGAATGTAATGCTGTAATCCTTCTATACCATAGTGCCGAATCACAAACCAGAGTTTTAAGCTTCTAAATCTACGTCCTAAGGAAATTTGCCAATCTCGGTAGTCAATTACTTTACCCGATGCGCTCGCTTGATTTTTCAGGTATTCCGGCATAATAGATAGTGCCTGAATCAGTTTTGCTCGAGATCGAACATAAAAGCAAGTACAATCAAAATTAGTCATCATCCATTTATGAGGATTAAAGCAATAGCTATCTGCTAGCTCTAGTCCTTGATGAATCCAACGAAACTCAGGACATATAGCTGCTGTACCACTCATCGCTCCGTCAACATGCAACCAAATGTTGTGTTCAAGAGCGATCGCGCCTATCTCAGTTAATGGATCTACTGCATTAGATGAGGTTGTTCCTACCGTAGCAGCAATATAAAAGGGTATTAGCCCCAATTTAATATCAGCTGCAATACGCTGCAAGAGTGCTTCCGGACGCATAGCATAATTCGTATCAACCTCAATAAAGCGCAAATTTTCACGGTTTACTCCCGCGATTAAAGCGGCTTTTTCAATTGAGGAGTGTGCCTGATTGGAAGTGTATGCAACCAATTTATTTATATCTGCTTTTGCCTGTTCTCTGGCTGCCAAGAGAGCTACCAGAGCAGCACTGCTAGCTGAATCTTGGATGACTCCTCCCCCAGCTGTGGAAGATTTAAACCCAGAAGGAAGCCCTAGCATATCAACTAACCAGTCTAGAACGTGGGTTTCCAACTCAGTACAGGCAGGAGAAGTTGCCCACAACATTCCCTGCACTCCCATTCCTGCACTGAGTAATTCTCCCAAAATTGACGGTGCGGAGATACCGGTGGGAAAGAAAGCAAAGAAGTTAGGAGATTGCCAATTAGTTAGTCCTGGTACGATAATTTCATCTATATCTTTTAAAATCTTCTCAAAAGACTCTCCTTCTTGAGGAGCAGTGTCTGGTAACTTGGCTCTAATGTCTCCAGGCTCTACTTGAGAAAGAACAGGTAGTTGTTCTATTTTCTCCAAATAGTCCGCAATCCAATCAATAGTTTTATATCCCCAATGACGAAATTCTTTTGAGGACATATGGTAATCAGGGTTTTTTTCCATTTGTACTTAAATTGAGAACTTTCTCGACGGTTATCTTGGTTTTAATTATCTTCATGAAACGGACACTTAACTGCTAATTTATGATTAGGAGATATGAGTTGCAAGCGGTTTTGTTCAAATTTGTTCAAGATATTCACTGCTAGAAATTTGGAGTTTCGTAAGCTACCTGAGTCATCTCCAACAAATTTTTGGCAAATTGCTTTATGAGCAGTAAATAGCACCATTAAGGCTGATATAAATTCTTCATGCTGAGATTGTAGGGATGCTGGTAGTGTTTTGAAAACCAAAGACATTTTCTTTAAAATACTTATAAGATAAGCACGATCCCAGAGCATAATTCCGCTAAAATTATCAGATTTCAGGTGAGGTGGAATCATCATTGGACGAATCTGTTCTTCATACTGCTGCTTAGTCAAGCTGCCAGTTACCTCCATCGCCTTAGCTGATGCAATAATCAGTTCAGTTGCAGTTTTTAGTTCAATCACTGCATCATCTAAATTACCAGTTTCGATTTTCATTTCAAATTGTTTACCTTATACAGGAGACAATTCCATTACACTGACAGGAGTTCCTATTTGTAGATGACGAGCTAATTGAAAACCAGCTTTTTCAAATAGTTCTCGCTCATTCTGCTTCAGTTCTCGCTCCTCCATATCCAAAGCTTAACAACTCTAGATCCAACCACTTACCCCACTGATATTCGTTGGCTAATGTCAGCACTGTATCAATAACCAGTAATTTACCATTCTCAGCTATGGCATCGCGGATATTTTTAATGATGGTAGTAATTTTATCATCATCCCAATCAATCAAAACATACGATAAAGTGTAAATATCTGCACCTTTAGGTATCGATTTAAACATATCTCCACCTACTGTTTTGCAGCGATCGCCTACACCTTCTTTAGCCACGAATTTTTTTGCTTCAGAAAGGACGTGGGGTTGATCGAAGAGGATGCCTTTTAAAGGGGTTTAGTGTTAGCGGCGAGAGTACGGCATCATTTTCAAGGGTTTGATGCCGTACTCTCGCTGAAGAGCGCAACGGCAATATTGGGGGAGGACGGCAGTTTTGCGGGAAGAAAATCTACACCGCAAACTGCCTCGAAAATCCACACCCCAATAAGCCGGACCCTACAATACTTAAATTTTTTCATAAATCAAACCGGATTCCTATAGTTTGGTTTTTTTATGCCGACTTAGCTTTCTTTCCGGCGAAAACAATTTAAATCGAGTCGCGACCTCTTGTAATGGGACAATTTAACTGTTATCAAGATGTGGGGAATGATAAAGTTTTACATATGCGTATTCAAATTGTAATTTTGATTGTCGGGATGTTGGTCAGCTGGAGTTACCAGGTGCGTGCAGAATCCGAACTGAAGAATGATACTAACTTGCCCTCAATTGTAGAAACTGACATAGAGAATATCGATGAACCACTCCCCACATTACCAAGTGTTGAGAGGGCTGAGGTTAGCGAGAAAATTGTTAAAGATATCCAAATCCGTTTTCTCAATAATAAAGATAAGTGGGTAGATGAAAAAGGTAGGCTCATAGAAGGACGGACTCAGAAAAATTTTATCATTGACAATCTGAGATTAAAGCCAGGTCAAATATTTCGTAACGATTTATTTCAAAAAGACGTAGAAAGATTAAGGAGATTAAATTCATTTGATAAAGTCAACTTTGTTTTAGAAGATTCGGACACAAGCGTTAATATCGTCTATTACATTAAAGAGAGTAAATTTCCTTCTTGGAACTTTGGCGGTGGTGATAACGGTGATGTTGGGCTTTATGGTAAGGTAGGTTATCGAGATGCAAACATCAACGGACTTAATGAACAACTAGATACTAGCGTTCAAGTCAGCGGCAAAGATGTTCAATTTGACACTTCCTTTGTCAGCCCTTATCGTCGAGGAGAACCAAGTCGCTTAGGTTACAGCTTTCGAGCTTTTCGCGAACGAGATTTATCTCGAACCTTCAACGATGAAATCAAGTTGTCAAACGGTAGCACCGTGCGAGAAGGAAGATTTGGCGGTTCTTTTGCTGTTTTAAAATCTTTTGATGATTGGGATGCAGCTTTAGGTCTGAACTACACCAGAATTAGCTTGCGCGATCGCGATTATAATCTGGCACGAGTCGATAGATTGGGAAGCCCGCTTTCAGTAAGCGGTACTGGTATTGATGATTTAGTTACAGTGTCCTTTGCTGTTAGCAAAGATGAACGCGATCGCCGTAGCAATCCAACTAAAGGATCGCTTCTGACTCTTAGCACCGAACAAGCTATTCCTATCGGACTCGGTAAAATTGCTAGTAACAGATTGCGGGCAAACTATATTTTATACGTACCAGTTACTTTCATAGGTAATAGCTCAACAGAAAATACAGAAATGATCGCTTTGAATTTGCAAGCTGGAACAAATATCGGCGAATTTCCACCCGCAAACGCATTTGATTTGGGTGGATTGAATTCTGTTAGAGGTTACGGAGGTGGTAGAGTCGCAAGCGCACGTAGTTATGGTTTAGCTTCTGTAGAATATCGTTTCCCGATTTTGCGGAGAGTAGGAGGAGTTTTATTTGCAGACTTCGGTTCCGATTTTGGGTCTAGCAAAACCGTGTTAGGGGAACCGGGTATACTGCGAGGTAAACCCGGAAGTGGGTTTGGTTACGGGTTAGGATTGCGAGTCAAGTCACCGTTTGGGTTGATTCGCGGTGACTTGGGAATTAGCGACCAGGGAGAAGTAAAGTTTGAAGTTACCACCGGTCAGCGGTTTTGAGTAGGGAGAGGGGGGGAGGGGGAGAGGGGGGGACAAGGGGGACAAGGGGGACAAGGGGACAAGGGGACAATGAGAATAATTCTTTCTCTCGATCTCCAAGGAGTCTCCCCATCCCCCCTCTCCTTGTCTCCTTGTCTCCCCATTACCTATTACCAATTACCCATTACCAATTATTCTTGACTTTCTTGGAAAAACTTCTTGTGAATGATTTTAGTCTGTTGTCCGTCAGTAGTAACTGCGGTCATGAGATAATCAATCAAGCTGTCTGTAAAGGGGACACGCAAGTGGAATGTTCCATCGGGTTTGAGTTTGATGGAATGACCGCCGATTATCACGTTTGCACCTGGTTCTGTTGCTCCGTGGATAATTAACTCAGCATCCGCTTGGAACCAGAAATCTGGCTGGGGACGGGTATAGACGCGAACTGCGGTTGAACGAGCTAGTAAAAACCAGCGATCGCTATTAATTAAATAGCCTATTTCTGCCATATAATCGCGATCGCTTGCCGGAATCGCTACATAGCGATCGTGTGTTACCTCCTCACATTCATACTGCTGCACCAGTGTGGGAGTCTGATAACTGAAGTCAATATCAGTCACATCATACAACCGCAACGCTAATTGGCAAACTCCCTCTTGCTGCACTGATTTTTTCTGGCTGTCGTTAACGTTCCAAGATACATAAGCCCATTTTGCCGTGCGGGGTGCGATCGCAATGCTGCTTTCTACATCCTTTTGAGGACTAACTGTATCTTCAATAACTGATGTTTCCGTGTTGTCCGTAATGCCATAAATCTTAGACCAAGCTCCAGCACCCGCACCTGCACCGACAAAAGGCACACCACCTGCTAAGTCTACCGGGCTGGCTTCAGTAACATTTTGTGCCGTTTCGGGCACGTTAGATACAGTCTCGTTTATGTCTTGATCGATGGGTACGTTGGCTGGTAGTTCTAAGCTTGCATCTGTAACTTCTGCGGGTGTTTCGCTTGATTCTGGTGAGTTTGAGGAAGTTGTCTCGCCCATATCAAACAAATCTGATGATACATCATCTTCTAAAGTTGCATCATCCGCAGAGGTAATATTTTCTAGCCAGTTTGATTCAGCAGATAAATCTTCCTCAGCTGCGTCTGCAACCACATCCAAAGCAGCTTCTGGAACATTTGGTAATTCTGGCATTGCAGGTATAACTTTGACTGTCGGCAATTGTGCATCTAAAACAGCTTCTTCTACGTCTGGCTGTTGAGGTGTGAGTGTAACTTTGACTGTTGGCAATTGTGCATTCAAAACAGCTTCTGGAATATCTAGCTGTTGCGTTGCGGGTGTAATTTCCACTGTTGGCAATTGTGCATTTAAAACAGCTTCTCCAACATCTGGCTGTTTTACAGGTGTTTCGATATCCCAAAAATCTTCGTCAATATCGCTGTTTTCTGTGGTTGAATTGCTGGTCTCGGGTTGCGCTTTACCAGACAGTCGCGACCAAAGTACTGCCCCACTTTCTGCTACTGCATTACCCGCAGAGGTGATATTGTCTAGCCAGTTAGATTGTGCTGGTTGTTCTGTCTCCTCTGCTGCGAATTCCATGTCCCAATCGTCTTCATCAGCTGCGAGTTCCGGGACATCTGGCGATTCGGGTAGAGAATCGGTAATTTGCGTTGTCAATGTTTCTACTTGATTAGATGCAACTTCTGGGACATCTGGCGATTTGGTGGGGGGTGCTTCTACATTAGATGCAAGTTCGAGAACTTCTGGTGATTCAATTGGGGGTGTTTCGATATCCCAGAAATCTTCGTCAGCATCGTTGGTTTGTGCGGTTTGGTTAGTAGCTTCGGGTTGTGAACCTCTATGCGATCGCGACCAAAGTACTGCCCCACTTCCTGCTGCTACTGCACCACCGGCAGAGGTGATATTTTGTAACCAGTTAAATTGTTGTGCTGGTTGTTCCTCTGTCTCGTTTTGTGTAAATTCCATATCCCAGTCATCTTCATCAGATGCAAGTTCGGGGAATGAATCTGTTATTTCTCTTGTCGATTTTTCTACATCTTCATCATATACAACTTCAGAGACATCTGGCTGTTCGGGGAATGAAGCTGTAATTTCCGTGGGGGGTGTTTCTACTGTAGGAATTTGCGCTTCTTTTGGTGTAATTTCAATTACCGATGCTTCTGGATTCGATTCAAGGTCAAGAGAATTTCTAACTTCAGTTGTCGGTACTTCAGTATTTACTTCAGATTCTACATCCGATGGAAGCGGGAGAGAATTTCTAACTTCAGTGGGGGGTGTTTCTACTGCTGTAATTTCCGGTGTTGGTGCTTCGATATTTACATTCGATGCTAGGGGGAGAGAATCTCTAACTTCAGTTGCCGATGTATCTACTGTGGTCGAATATTGCAGTTTGGGGGTTGTGACTTCGGTTGGTGGAGTTTCAATATCCCAGACATCTTCTTCAAGGTCGTTGCTTTCTGGGGTTTGGGCAATAACTTCTCTTTGTGTGCCAGTTAATGGCGACCAAAGTATTGACCCGCCTTCTCCTACTGTACCACCCGCAGGGGTATTTAATTGTGCTGGCGGTAGTGCTTCAGCCGTGGGTATTGCTGCTGCCGGTTGGACGGTTGTTTCGCTTATAGGTGTTTCGGCATTCGATACGACTTGAGAATTTGGGGATAATGTTTCAGTATTATTCCTGATTTCTGTAGTCTCATCTTCTACTGTATCAGATGTTGGCGACCAAAAGCTTGTCCCTACCCCTACTGCTGTAACGCCTGCTAAAGCTGCGCTACCACCGGAGGTGTTTTCAGCTAGGTTATCTGCGGTGTTAGTTACTTCGATGTCGGAAGGGGTAGTATTTTCTCCTGCGCCAGATTGTGTTTGCGCGTAAGCGCGAAGCAACTGGTTATCAGACAAAGCCTCGCTAACAGGAGGGGTAACACTTGCGCCTAGAGCTGCTGTTGGTATAGACTCTTCTAAGGGCTGATTGGGTAATTCTATTACGTTATCTGTTGGTTGAGGTTTGGATCGCCTTTTTCCTAGCAACCACAATAATAAACCGCCGATTACAGGCAAAGTTAACAACCACCACCAAGGGGATATTCTCTCATTGGCAACGTTTTGAGTAGTAGCAGGTACAGGTACAGGTACTGGGGAATTATTTTGATTAGCCGTTGTGGGGTTGGTAGCTTCCCCAAGCGGTGAAGTTGCATTTTCTGCCGGCGCGGTAGTTGGCGAGGCAATTGGATTTGGGGGGATTGTTTGTAGTAGACTGGCAGCGATCGCATTAGCTTCGGTGGTTCTCGCTTGTTCTACGGCTTGAATACCTGGCTTGGCAGTTGCAAAGCCAAGAAAACCTGCGATACCTAAACTAGGATTTTTCTTGTAAACGTATACAAAAGGCTGCGAGAAGGGATATCTCGGATCGTCTGGCGAGGTATTATGCAATTTGAGCGATCGCACATCTTGCAGCTTCGATATTTGATTAACCATGACATAGCTAATGCCGTCTTTGCCCAGTTGCTTGACAACTTCTGCTGTATTATCATCAGCTAATTGGGTAGCTGTAGAGCCTGTGGCAAATTTATTAGTTTTGAAAACTGGATAATCGCGTAAAGACTCGCGAGTGTCGCTTGTTGCCGGACGGTCAATAAAGCGAATTTTAGCATCGGGTCCTCCTAACTCAGACCAATCGGTAATTTCCCCTCGGAAAATTTTCGCAAATTGCTTACTTGTCAAGCTGCCTTTAAAAGGATTAGAAGCACCAACTACGATCGCTATTTTTTCGCGACGCACCCGCACTTGCTCTAAACCTTGCGCTTTTTCTTCTGGTGTCAAGTCGCGAGCAATTGTGGCTATATCGATTTTACCATCTTGCAAAGCTTTGAGAGCAGAATCTGTACCGTTGGCAGCTAATTCAACTTTTGTGCCCGAAAACTGTTTTTCAAAGCTTTGTTTCAGGCTTTGATTGATTGCTTGTATGCTACTTGAACCATCAATCCTGACTGTAGTCCCATTTTCAACCGTTTGCGGCAGAGGAAATGAAGGATCTTCAGTTGCTTTTTGTGCTTGTACGCAGTTTGGTGCGAAGAGAGTTACTGCTGGGGAAGTTAATGCCAGCAGTAATGCCAAACTGACTATCGAATTATCTTTTTTCTCTTTTTGCCACATATGCCCCTTATCAAGGTAAAGGAATATTATTACCGACTGGTCTTAATCGTTATCTTTTTATAGAGGAGACGCGCTAATTATAGTTCCTAAGTGCATAGTCGAATACGATCAATTGTATTTTTTTGCTACAAAGATTTAAGCTACTCCAAATTTATACGTAAATTACTATAGTTTCTTTACTTAAAATGAACAGCATATCATGATATAAACTATATAATGTCGCCAAATCATGATAATTTAGTTCTGAAAATACGCAAAAAGTCAAAAATTAAATACTATTACAAGAATCTTAACTTAGATAACAGTGACAATCAGGCTTGTCTAACAACGATTCAACTAAGGCATTGAGAGCAGTAGCAGCTAACAATCCACCACCCAAAGTTCCTTCAATCGTGATAAAAGGCACAGATGTTTGCATTAATTGTCGCTTGGCAGCGGGTGCATGACTAAAACCAATCGGCATCGCAATCACTAGCGCAGGCTGAATTTTTTGATTGTTAATCGCTTTACAGACTTCTAAAAGTACTGAGGGAGCATAACCAATAACTAGCATACAACCTTTAGTTAGTTGCGGTAATTTTTCTCGCCATTCTTGATGCTGCCAAAAAGCAATTTCTGCTTCGGTGGCAGTAGTAATGTGGGGATTGTTAATTAAAGTTTCAACCTTACATCCCAAGTGAGCTAATCGAGTATTATCTAAAGCTGCTGCGACTGAAGGAGTATCGACAACAACCTGACAGCCTGATTTTAGGGCTTCACGAGTGGAGGCGATGTCTGACGACAAGCCGCTGCGCGTCTACGCTTTATTTCCCAATCTCAAAAACGACACTAAACTAACATCCCCACAAGCTAAAACCATCTGCGAAATTAAATGTTGTTCAATTTCCGAACGGTCAGATAAATCAGGTAACAACCATTGTAAAGATTCTTGAAAAACTTCCGGATGAGTATGAACTTCTGCATCCAACTTACTCCACAGATTTTCTAGTTCTCCAACTCCTGCTTGAGTTTCTACTTCTAATAACTTGAGTTGAGAAAAAACTTCCGCTTGCATGATTTGACAATCTTTATCTCGTCCCAACAATCCTTCTAAAGCTGATGCGGTTTGCCGCAGTTGGGAAATTTGCTGCATAACTGTTCGATATTGCATCTGTAGTTGCGACATCAAAGTAATGCTAGTATCTGATGAAGGTTCCACTTTGAGAATTTGGCGGATGTGGTTTAACTGAAAGCCTTGCTGCTTGAGCGCGACAATGCGTTGCAACCTTATGACATCGTTTTCATTATAAAGGCGGTAGTTGCTATGCGATCGCTCTGCTTGCGGCAGTAATCCCAGTTGATGATAATGTCTTACCATGCGCGGAGTAATCCCCCCGCCAACTGCATCAGTGAGTTCTTTAATAGTTAAGCAACCAGGGTTCATCATTATAGATGCAGCACACTCCAGCTTTAGCCTAGCAATAAATTAGGACTTACGCACTTTACTTTGAGACACTTACGCGATCGACGGCACTACACTCAGTCTTCTTGATTAAACTGACCAGAAGAGTAGCAATTTTTTTTATTTCTATTCCAAAACTGCATAAATTGATGGTGCTTACACCCATTCTAAATATAGAACGAAAGCTTATTCATACTTAACTTCTGTTGGCGCAAATCAAGTAAGGATTTAAGCATACGATCAAATTTATGTCAATGTGTAAGTGCTATTAATGTTGCATAACCGATGAATTCACAATTAGATCAAATTTTTACCTAAAATACCCCTTTCGATATATTCCTGTAGATACTTGAAAAAAGGTAAATTTTAAGCATAGCAAATTAACATTTCACAATGTCTACGGTAAGGGTTTTAGTTGCTTTTTTATACAGCCTCTCACCTGGAACAAAGCGCCAAGCGCGGCGGTTTTCGTTTCATGTCCCTTAGTACAGTTTTGCCTAAAAACGAGCGCGTTTTTAAATGCATTAACAATGCAAGCCGATGCATTAACAATGCAAGCCGATGCATTAACAATGCAGACCGATGCATTAACAATGCAAGCCGATGCATTAACAATGCAGACCGATGCATTAACAATGCAGACCGATGCATTAACAATGCAAGCCGATGCATTAACAATGCAAGCCGATGCATTAACAATGCAGACCGATGCATTAATATCATGTCCGGGTAATTAGTTATGATTCCCATAGTCAAGAAGCACCCCTCACGCCAGATGCGTGACTGTCGGGAAACCCGACGGCAGATGCTCCACTTGGGGAGCCACCCCCGTGGGCGGGTTTCCCGACAGTCGCGGGAGTGGCGTGAAACCCCAAGACCGCACTGCCTCCCCAACGCACTGGCTCCCCGATCAGCCCCTCCCCGCAAGCGGGGAGGAAAGACAAAGCGTAGCTTTGGCGGGGTGGCGTTCTTTGGGCGATCGTAAGTAATCAAACGGACATGATATAACAATGCAGACCGATGCATTAACAATGCAGGGGGTATTGCCAAATTTAATTTGCGCTCTTATTAATCAAATGCTCTACTTAGATTAGGGGATTCAAGGTCAGCGGGGCTATCGTACACTACGCTACTATGTCCACATCAAATGACAGTGACTCGCATATCTCTAGGACACTCTTCAGGTGGCAGCGTCGCATACCGCCTAAATTGCGCTACGTGGCGATCGTGACAATTTACCTGATTGTCTGGGGAATACTTGACAAAGTGTCACTTGCCTTTGAAACAACACCGGAAATTCAAATTTGGTATCCGCCGTCAGCCCTTGATTTTGTCCTTGTGTTGGTCTTCGGTCTGCGCTACACTCCAGCGCTGTTGCTCAACACGCTGGTACATCAATATGTGGTGACTTACCGCGACCTGAATTTTATCACCCTGCTGATCTTCGATTTAATTACAACCATAGGCTACGCCGGAGCCAGTGCCGTGCTGCTGTTGAAGCTGCAAATTAACCCCCGCTTGCGTCAGTTGCGCGATGTCGTCTGCTTTAACGTCGTCGCAGTCTTGATTGCACCACTCCTCGTCGCTTGGCTGCAAGTTTTGAACTTTGCATCGAGCGGGATTATCCCCTGGTCAAAGTTGGTTATGTACACGCTACATTACTGGGCTGGAGATGCTACCGGCATTGCCATGCTAGCTCCATTTCTGCTGATTTTGCTACGCAAGCTGCCGTGGGTGTGGTTGTACAAAGAACAGCAACCCCCAGCGACAGAGGGTAAACTACGCTTACCCACATGGCGAGAAGTTCCGGAGTTGGTGGGGGAGGGTGTCGCATTGGCTGTTGGGATTTTGGCTGGGTATGCGGCACCGCGAGGAACTAATCTAGACTACAGCTATTTCGTTTTTTTACCAGTGATTTGGAGCGGTTTGCGGCACGGGTTTGAGAGGGCAGCGACAACGGTTTTGTCGATGAATGTCGGGGTTGCGTTGTTGGTGGTTGCCAAGTTCGGTTCATCTAATCTTTTGGCTTTGCAATTCGGCTTGATGGCGATTTCGCTAATGGGTCTGCTTGTAGGTGCGATCGCCACCGACCGGATGCATACTGAGAAAGCCTTACGCGATTCTAACAAGCAGCTGACGCACAATGCTTTTCATGATGGACTCACAGGTTTAGCAAACCGCTCTTTGTTCATGGAACACTTAGAGCGTGCAGTCGAATATGGCAAACGCGAACGCAATTTTCAATTCGCTGTACTTTTTGTTGACTTGGATCGGTTTAAGCTAATTAATGATAGCCTGGGACATCTACTTGGAGATAAATTGCTGATTGCCATTGTTGGCAGACTCCAAGCTTGCGTGCGTCCCACAGATATAATTGCACGTTTTGGGGGAGACGAATTCACCATCTTGCTTGAGAATCTCTCGGACATCAGCGACACAATACGTGTTGCCGATCGCATACAGGCAGAACTATCATTGCCCTTCAATCTTGGCGGACAAGAAGTGTTCATTACCGCAAGTATCGGCATTGCCCTAAGTGCGACAGGTTATAATCAAGCAGAAGACTTAATGCGTGACGCTGACATCGCCATGTACCGAGCCAAGATCGGTGGCAAGGCACGCTACGAAATATTTAACCCGAGTATGCACGATCGCGCAGTGGTACGCTTGCAGCTCGAGACCGATTTGCGCCTCGCGATTGAACGTCAGGAGTTTCTGATTTACTATCAGCCAATGGTGTCGCTGTCAAGTGGTAGAATTATTGGTTTCGAGTCTCTGCTACGCTGGCAGCATCCCGAACGTGGACTTCTCTTTCCAAGTGAATTTATTTCCGTAGCCCAAGAAGTTGGACTGATGAGCCTCATCGACCAGTGGGTCATGCGTCAAGCTTGTCACCAGATACAGCAGTGGCAAGAGCAAATTAAAAGATTTCCCCCTTTATCAATCACTGTCAATGTTTGCAATCAACATTTCACTCAACCAAATCTAGTCGCGCAAATCAGCCAAATTCTTCAACAGACGAGCTTGGATGCTTCTCGCTTGAAGTTGGAGATTACCGAAAACGTGATTATGGAAAACCATCGTGCAACTTCCACGCTCTCGCAATTAAAAGCTTTGGGTATTTGCTTAGTTATCGATGACTTCGGTACAGGCTATTCATCATTCAGTCGTCTGCACCGTTTTCCGATTGATGAGTTGAAGATTGATCGGTCCTTCGTCAGCAATATAAATGTTAATGAGAAAAATTTAGAGATTACCGAGATTATCGTCATGCTTGGTAAAAAACTCGGTATGGATGTGACAGCAGAAGGAATAGAAACCCCAGAGCAACTCGCACAACTCAAAGAGATGAAATGTGCATATGGGCAGGGATGCTTTTTTTCTCAGCCATTGTCCAGTGAGGCAGCAGAAGCGTTAATTGTCGCAAATCCTCACTGGTAGGGTTGACCAAAACTAGGGTGTAGGGTGTGGGGTGTGGGGTGTGGAAGAAGGGTGTGGGGTTGCCTGGTTAGGGTGTAGGGAAAAGAGATAGCCTTTCTTTTTCTTTCCCCTTCTTCCCCCCACACCCTACACCCTAACCATGCAACCCGACATTGTTGACATTAACACTAATGTCAAGGTTTAGGGTGAGAGAATACGTGTTGGTTCAACTCTCATGTACCCAGAACGCTTAACTCAATTCACCAAAGAACATTCAGATACCGTAGCGGCGATCGCTTGTGGTCTATTATTACTTCTAGGAGCATTTGCCTTACATCTCAACTTTTTAGGATTGGCATTGCTGCTACTTCCTGCAGCTTATGTGATTGGTGGCTACGAAAGCGCCCGCGAGGGACTAACTACCCTTTTTAAAGAAAAAGAACTCGATGTAGATTTACTAATGATAGTGGCGGCTGTGGGCGCTGCTAGTTTGGGTTTATGGCAGCGGGAATACCACTTAATTATCGATGGGGCAATTTTGATTCTCATCTTTGCCATAAGTGGGGCACTCGAAGGTTACGCGATGCGACGCACTGAGCGCAGTATTCGTAGCTTGATGAGCCTGACACCAGATATCGCAATGCTTTTACGTCAGGGAAGGGAAGAGGAAGTTTCAATTTCCCAGTTAAAGGTAGGGGATGAAATTGTCGTCAAACCGGGAGAGTTAATTCCTACCGATGCGGTGATTGTATCAGGTTACAGCAGCATCAATCAAGCGGCGATTACCGGGGAATCTTTACCTATAGAAAAGACGGTGGGTGAAGAAGTGTTTGCAGGTACGCTTAACGGTTATGGTGCGTTGAAGTTGAAGGTGCATCAACCACCAGAAAGCAGTTTGATTCAACGTGTGATTAAGTTAGTAGAGCAAGCGCAGACTGAGGAACCACCTTCGCAACAGTTTATCGAAAAATTTGAAAGAAGTTATGCACGCTTGATTGTTATTGCTGGGGTGTTGCTAGCAACTTTACCCCCGTTTCTTTTGGGTTGGAATTGGGAAACAACGATTTATCGAGCGCTGACCTTTTTAGTGGTAGCATCTCCTTGTGCGTTGATGGCAGCAATTATGCCGACGCTGCTATCGGGAATTGCCAATGGTGCAAGACAAGGGATTTTGTTTAAAAATGGTAGCCAGTTAGAAACGATGGGGAAAGTGAGAGCGATCGCTTTCGATAAAACTGGTACTCTGACTACAGGAATTGTGCAAGTATTTCAAGTGATTCCTGCTGGTAATTATTCGCCAGCTGATGTATTGAAAGTTGCCGCAACCGTGGAATCAGTTTCCGAACATGCGATCGGCAAAGCTATTGTCAAGGCGGCTGCTGATTTAAATTGGGTGAGTGCAGTTGAGGTGCAAGCTATCCCCGGACAGGGAATTATAGGTATTAACAAAGACCAACAGATAATTGTCGGGAATGCGGCTTTTGTGCAGAAGCATGTCACAAATTTACCGGAAGAATTGCATAAATCGGCTTCAGTGTTAGAACAACAAGGTAAGACAGTCGTTTGGGTAGCGCAGGGGGGAGGGGGAGAAGGGGAGAGGGGGGGACAAGGGGAAAAGGAGAATTCAAAATTTAATACTCTCTCCCCCACTCCCCCACTCCCCCACTCCTACACTCCTCCACTCCTCCACTCCCCCACTCCCCCACTCCCCCACTCCCCCACTCCCCCACCGATTGAGGTGATAGGTTTGATAGCGATCGCCGACGAAGTGAGAGTAGAAACTGCTGCAACCATTACCCGCTTAAAAACTTTGGGAGTTGAACAAATCGTCATGTTAACTGGCGATAATCAGCGCACTGCTGATAGTGTGGCGCAAGCTGTGGGTATAAATCAGGTATATGCAGAACTTTTGCCGGAGGATAAATTGGATGTAATTCGCCGTTTGCAAAAGCAGTATAAAACAGTGGCAATGGTGGGTGATGGTATCAATGATGCACCAGCATTAGCTCAAGCTTCTGTAGGTATTGCGATGGGAGTGGCGGGAAGTGATGTAGCATTGGAAACAGCAGATATTGTGCTGATGGCAGATCGGCTGGAGAAACTTGCAGTGGCGATGAATTTGGGGAAAAGAGCGCACAGTATAGTTAAGCAGAATATAGCAGTTGCTCTATCTTTTATTATTCTGCTTTTGGTGGGTAATTTTCTCGGTAATATTAACTTACCCATCGGTGTAATTGGGCATGAGGGTTCTACGGTGTTAGTTACTTTGAGTGGTCTGAGGTTGTTGAAATGAGGTAGGCGATGTAATAAAAAGAACCGCAGAGGCGCAGAGAGGAGGACACTTGCACAGGAAGGGTTTCCCGACTTGAGCAATGTGTCCGTCGCAGAGGAGGAGGGGAGCGATCGCATTCCTTGAGTCATTAGTATAAAAGATGGAATTCGTTGAACGGCAAAATTTAACCAAAAATGAGGTTTCTAACTTTTCTTTATTGAGAATCGGTTCAATAACCGCCAAATTGTCATTGTATATTTTTATATCATGGTAGCCTCCATTTTTTACCGAACAAGGCTTTGAGAGCGTATATACCCCCCCAGTACAAGTACAGTAGCAACCTCGACACAACTTCAAGCTTTTGTGAACTACGCAAGAGAGCATAAGGGAGATCCAAAAAATAAAATGTCCCCAGTGGTTGGTTGGGTACCCTCGGATCTGGCTTTGGCTGTGGGACATTTTATTACTTGTAAGTGCCTAAAGCTGTTACTATTTATGATGTTTATAGTTGGTTTATTAAGACTTCTGTCATGCAAACAACAAAAAAAGCAATGATTAAATGCTCGGCAGTTTCATCCTTTGCGGAGGTTTGGGAGTGTTCGCTTACTCAAAATAAATCCCTACATACTACCGTTGAGTTTGAGGGGGGGCAAGTCATCACTAATTTTGGAGATAAAGAAGTCTTAGATCGCCCAAATTATTTAACTGTCCAAATTGGCGATTGCCAACATATTATGCTCGATCCTGAGTATTTGCAATATATCAATCATAGCTGTAATCCTAATGTTTTTTTTGATACTGAAAATCGAATCTTGATTGCCTTAAGAAAAATAGAAATTGGAGAAGAATTAACGTTCTTTTATCCCTCAACAGAATGGTCGATGAACCGAGGATTTAATTGTATTTGCCAAAACGAAAATTGTTTGGGATACATTCAAGGGGCAGCCGCTGTACCCCTCAACATTTTGACAAAATATAAACTGTCCCAGTTGATATCAGCAAAACTCGGAATGTTGACGGATATTAATTGAAAACTATGAAAAAGCTTCTCAATATGGTGTTCTAACCAGCTTGTTATCTAGTCAAAGCAGGTAGAGTGAATTGAGCCAGGGATTCTCTATAAGAATCCTATCAACCGTGAAGAAAATTATCAAAGTTTCTAAATGACTATACAATATTCAAGTAATTCCCAAAAAATTGGACAACTATCACTATCAGTACTAGAAAAATCTCCAGATATTCTAAAAAAAGAATCCAATAATATGGCGATCGCTGCCATATTATTAGCAGTAGGAACTTTGGCCTTCACACCAATACTGATTCGATCTTCCCAAACCGAAGTGGGGGCAGATGCGAGCATCTTTAACCGCTACTGGATAGCCACAACGTTTTTACTATTATGGAATAGCTTGAGGACTGTACGCCGCTTTTGGATTAAATCTCAAAATCTATCCAGTCAACTGGATGAGCAGACATCCTCCCCAATATCCTATACTAGTCAAACAGTATCCCTCTTGTTAGTATCGGGATTATTTTTAGCAGCCACGACAGTTTTATGGTCTTGGTCACTCACTCAGACTAATGTTGCTAACTCTGCATTGATTCATAATTTTTCTATCTTTTTCACAACAACAGCAGAATGGTTGTTCTTCAAGCAACGCTTTCATAAAAACTTTCTGATGGGTGGTGCTATAGCTGTAGGGGGAATAATTTTACTTGGATTGAATGACCTGCAATTTGAGCTAGATAATCTCCAAGGAGATATTGTCAGTTTCGTCTCTAGTATAGCATTTTGTGGATTCTTAATGAGTGCAGAAAGAGTGAGAGATCGAGTAAGTGCTACAACCACAATCTTCTGGTGGTACGGAATAGGAATTATCCTGACTCTACCGCTAGCTTTAATCAATCATGAGCAACTATTCCCCATATCATGGCAGGGGTGGTCTAGTGCTATTGTTTTGGGTTTTAATGCTGTTATAGTCCATTTTTTGGAAATATATAGTCTCCGGAAATTATCTGCATCTTTCGTCGCCTTAGTTTTCCTATTAGATCCAATTTTGACAAGTATCTTTGCCTGGTGGATATTTGGAGAAACATTGCCTTGGCTCAACTTATTAGCATTTTCTGTTATTTTAGTGGGGCTGTATTTGGCAATATCTAGCCCATCGGTTGCAATGAATTTTGAGGGTGATAAGTAAGTAACACAAAAGTTACCTTTTGGTAGGGTTTTAGGCAACGCATAGTTCATTTTTACCAGATGTCTAATGTAAAGGCATCTAGCATAGTAGAGATGCCTTTAATGTCATTTGATGTATATGTAAGTTAAATTTTTAACATCTTACAAACTTTTTTTGTGGATATTTGGGAATTTCTGAGTGCTAGAAATTAGCGCTCAGACTTCTCAATGTTTACGCTGCTTTTTCAAGTTCGCTTTTGACGGTAGCGTATCCCCAATCTAACCAGGGAAGCAATGCTTCAATGTCTGCGGTTTCGACTGTCGCACCACCCCAAATCCGCAATCCGGGAGGTGCGGAGCGATAGGACGCGATATCAAAGGCTACTTGTTGCTTTTCTAAAAGTTTTGCTAGTTTCTTCGCGGATTTTGCCTGTTCTTCTGGAGTTAAGCCGGTAAACCAGGAATCGACTATCTTGAGGCAAATTGAGGTACAAGAGCGATTTTCTGGCTTTTCTGCTAAGAAAGCTGCCCAAGAACTTTGTTCAACCCATTTGGCGATCGCTTGCAAATTCGCTTCACTGCGCTTGATTAAACCAGGAAGTCCACCAATACTCTCAGCCCATTTCAACCCATCTAGGGCATCTTCTACACACAGCATTGATGGTGTGTTGATGGTATCGCCTTTGAAAATGCCTTCAATTAGTTTACCTTTTTGTGTTAGGCGAAATAACTTTGGAATTGCGCGTTCAGGATTATAACTTTCTAAACGTTCAACTGCACGGGGAGAAAGGACAATTACTCCATGTTGGGCTTCTCCTCCCAATACTTTTTGCCAGGAGTAGGTTACGACATCAAGTTTTTCCCAAGGTACTTCCATTGCGAAAACCGCAGAAGTCGCATCACAAATTGTCAATCCTGGGCGATCGCTTTTAATCCAATCACCATTTGCTACCCTGACACCTGAGGTAGTACCATTCCACAAAAACACAATATCTTTTTCAAAGTCAACTTCGTTTAAGTCTGGTATTTTACCATAATCTGCGCTCATTAGACGAGTTTCGGGCAATTTCAACTCATCTAAAACGTCTTTAACCCATTCTTGCCCGAAGCTTTCCCATGCTAAAATATCTACGGGAAGTTTTCCCAACAGCGACCACAACGCCATTTCCACAGCGCCTGTATCCGAAGCGGGAACGATACCCAGGCGATAATCAGCGGGAACACCGAGGATTTTTTTAGAACGCTCAATCACTTCTGCTAATTTGGCTTTACCATCTTCAGAGCGATGAGAGCGACCTACACAGGCTTTTTCAAGTTGAGAAACAGACCAACCCGGTCGTTTCGCGCAAGGTCCAGAGGAAAAATGAGAAATGCGTGGCTTGACTGTAGGTGGAGTGAGCTCTGACATAAAGCTATTTTTGCAGACGTGTGGCATGAAAAAGTACTGATGTATATAGTACTAGGTTTCTGCTTTCAGATTGAAGTCTGATAAAAATAAGGCAAAAGAAATGAAGCTTTGGGTAATCGGTAATCGGTAATTGGGCAATAGGCAATGGGCATTGGGCATTGGGTAAAATTCCTCTCCCCCTGCTCCCCCTGCTTCCCCTGCTTCCCCTGCTCCCCCTGCCCCCCTGCCCCCATGCCCCATTACCCATTCCCCATGCCCCATGCCCCATTACCCATTACCAATTCCCCTTTCCTCACAAGATCCTCAAATTGTTTGTCTATAACATAACTGTAGGAGGAAAGCTGATATAATCGCCTGCCCCCTCTAAGAAATGATAATTATTCCCAAAAAATCGGTGTCTATATGTTTATTAACAAAATTCTAGTTGCATTAGATCGCTCTGAGTTAAGCAAGCAGGTTTTTGAACAAGCGTTGGCTTTAGCGAAGGTTACAGAAGCTAGGTTAATGCTGCTACATGTTCTTTCTGCGGAAGAAGAAGGCAGTCCCTATGTGCCTGTATACTCTGGTTTTGACTACTATTCAGGAGTGCGCGGTCAAACCTTGGAAGTTTACCAAGAGCAATGGAACGCTTTTAAACGCGAAGGTCTAGAGATGTTACAATCCTTTCGTGCCCAAGCAGACATAGCAGGTGTCACTACTCAATTTACCCAAAATCCTGGCAGTCCTGGTCGCTGCATTTGTGATGTAAGCCATAGTTGGGGTGCTGACTTAATTATTATGGGGCGTCGGGGTCACTCTGGTTTAAAAGAACTATTTCTAGGCAGCGTCAGTAACTATGTTCTTCACCATGCACTTTGTTCAGTCCATATTGTGCATCTTCCAGTCGTTGCGAAAAAAACTGAAGCAGAAAAAATACAAAGCATCTCAACTTGATAAGAAAAAGGTGTAGCTTTGACTACACCTTTTTTTAAACGACTTTAGAGGGCAGTGCGATTCGTTGGTTAGTGAATCACGGTAATCAGTTAAATAGACATAGAAAGTGAAAATTAATTATGCGTTACCCAAAACCCTTTGTAGAGACGCGTTGTAGTAATTAAAAGACTTGCAACTATAACGAACTTCTATAGCGCTCACCAAGGGGACATACCCCAACTCAAACCCGGTCATCATGACTGGGTTTTTGGGTTTGAGTGCGATTCACGCGAAAGCAAACGCATCACTACATCGTTACTCTTCATCACTACCATAGGACACGCAAGGGCTTTCAACTTCCCATGTTGGCTGAAATGAATTGCAGAAAATTATGGTTGAACAATTGACCCCTGCTTCGTCAGGATTAGTGCATTGCACAACGCTTTCTACCAAGACGTGAAAAGCACAGTCATTGCAAATAGTTTTAGGTGGCGATGACTGGCAATATTCCTCACTCAACTTCAGCATCTCCATCGCCTTGCACTGTTTTTATTGCTGCTTTCAGGCGATAAAGAGATTCTTGGATATAATACCCAACCGCCCCAAGGTCTTCAAACACATCATCAAACTGTGGATGGTTTGGTGGAAACAATTTTCCTAGTTTATCGCCAATTTGCTCTAGTTCTTGCTTTATTGCTAATAGCTTCTCACTATCGTCCATGCTGTAACTCCATTTTGGTGCGTTCGTCTACGACGGGCGCTCCCGCGCCATCGCCCCACTAAAAAAATGTGGATTCTCAAATAGTAGTGCGGCGATCGTAGCTTCAGTGCGGCGGCGGCAGCGCAATTCGCTACTAGCAACCTTAATAGTCATTATCAGCCACACAAATTCCTTTACATTTAATACCGTTCGTAGCTGTGCGCTGACAATGAGAACATAGAACTTTTTCGTTTTCTGTTTCTTGATTGAGCTTTATATTAGTGCTTGCAGTAAAAAAGTCTTTTTCGGTCTGGAGTTTTACAGTCATAAGGGTGGAGGAATATGAATGCGGTTTACATTAGACTTGTCAGTTAGAAGCGTTTTGGGGTGAGGCACGATCTAATAATTCCATTGCACACCGAACGTCCATTCGTCTATAAGTTAGATCCATATATTAAGCAATCCAATCGCTCTATAAACGAAATATAGCGAATTATCGCTCTTGATGAATTGACTCCAACGATATGGAGTATGGGGTTGACATCGCAAAGCTCAAGTTTTCCAATCACACTCCTAATCGCCAATATATCCGGAGCGCCCGCACAATGTAGCGAAAAAGCACCCGCGCTCGTTGTGCCAGTACGAGCGCAACTAGAGACGCACGCATGAAGTGCGCCTCTAGTTGATTGGAAAGACAAATGTGTATGGGGTTATGCAGCGTCAGCTACTAGCAACCCACTCACAGCAATGATTAACAACTGCGCTTGTTCTGGAGTCACAGCAGCGAGGACGCAATTCACAGCAGCACGGCTGGACTACCCACAAGCCATCAATATCAGCACGCAAGAAAGTACCCAGGAGCTTCAAGCCTTGCCAAACTCGGTATAAAGCACCAAAGTCAGCGTCATGCACTTTTCGTTAAAGGCGATCGCACTTAAGATGGGCGCGGTGTTAGTGGAGCGAAAAGCAGCGGCATAACATGACCTATAGGAGTGGTAAACAGCGTGCGCGATAACATGACCTGTAGAGGTGCGCTTACCGCATGGTGTGGCACAATAAAGACGAATGGTAGCAAAGCGAAGGAAGGTTCACCTTGAAAGCTGAAGGATTTGAAGACGTTCTTCGGTTCTGGTTTAAGAGCCGACCAAGCGGCGGTCAAGCGGCGATGGTCAGAGCGTGGGAATGGTGGTTTCGCTCTGGTGCAGATGCCGATATAATCAAACATTTTTCACCGCTGCTCGAACGGGCAAAGCAGGGTGAACTTGATACCTGGTCAAGTGAGCCACGGTCACGACTCGCGCTTATCATCGTCCTTGACCAGTTCTCGCGAACAATCCATCGAGGAACTGCCCAAGCATTCGCGCAAGACTCGAAGGCTTGCACGCTGACCAAGGAAGGTATCGAAGTTGGTCACTATGCAGCTCTTGAGACACCTTGGGAGAAGACCTTCTTCTTCCTGCCACTGGGGCATTCCGAGAATATCAATAACCTAGAACTGGCGGTCAAGCTTGCTCTGGAACTCGCTTTGGAAGCGTCTATTGAATATCGTGCGCTGCTAGAGTTCTCCTTTGAGCAAGCACGCGGACATCGGGACGCGATCACACGGTTCGGTCGTCATCCTCATCGTAACGAGGTACTAGGACGGCAATCAACCCCTGAAGAACTTGAGTACCTCGCTAGCGGTAAGCTCGTACATACCCGTCCGATGCCGCCCCACCTGTCGCAATTTCTCTCCAATACTTGAGGAAGCTCCCGCCATCTCCTCCCAAAACAAGGATTTCCGGTTTTAGCGAACCAACTCGTGCAATCACAACAAAAACTTATATGCTTAAACTTGGTTAATATAATCTAAAAGACTAGCTTCAGCTTTAAACCATTCTCCAGTCAGCCTAATTTATTGAAACTGCTGGTGCAATAATTGCTCTAATTCTTGTGCTTTCTTATCGCTTTCAACTTGTATTGACTTAATTAACCTTAACTTAGCAGGACTAGATGTTTGAAGTGATTTTATCCTTTTATAAATATCCTTGGCTTTACCTATTTTAATCGCGTTGCTGTCCTCATTTAAGATAAAGTAAACAAAATAATTTTGATGGGCTAGTTTATCACCATCAAGAGAAATCTGTCTATTTCCTGGAGTCACAATTTTAGTATCTGAACTTGCCCAAGTTTTTATCCATGCACATACCGCGTTAGTGGTTAAAGACTTCTGAGCTTTTACTATGACAAGTTCCCCCTTAAATAAAAGCGTAAATTTTTTAGCTGCTGCTTTACCTCTAGATGGAAGATTCAGCCAAGTCGTATAAGTTTCAGTAACAGTTTGAGTGTATGGAATAGAATTATTGTATTTTGTAACTGTAATTTTTTGTTGTCTGCTTCCCCACCTCCCCTTAGAATATCCCCTAGTAATTTTCAAACGTTCCAAATCTTCTAATGCAACCTCTACCCACCCAAAACCTTCATCTAGATTATTTGGATTTCTATCAATATAAATAGTGTAGCAACGACTTATAGGCATAAAAAATTAATTGTCAGTTTTAACTTGTTACAAAACTTGTTGGATTTCAGGTTCTGTTAGTAGCAGATTCAATTCATTATTCATAATTATATTTTTTTGCTGAAACTAAACTATATCTGCCAAGATATCCCGCGATTATTATATTTCATCACCGTATTGGGCGATATCAACCAGTCCGCTCTAGGTCAAAATAATTTATAACTAATAATTACGCGCTTCATAATTGTCCCACGTATTCAGGCGGGGGCAAATAATTATGAATTCATAACTCATAATTAAAAAATGAGTACAAACTCTTATCAAATCAAAAATTTAGTAATTTTTAATTAGTAAATAATACAAGCTATGAAGCGCGTAATTATTTGGTTACAGGGCATAAAACACAGATAATTTGCTTAAAGTCTCAGGCTGGAACAAAGTGCATCCAATTGGCTTTGAGATTTCCAGAAGTTGAGAAGTTGTTCTGCCACAAGCTGAAAATGAAAGAAGTGAAAAAAGTGCCGTCCTTCCGGACATAACCACAGGCGATCGCTTGGATTCAACCAAGGTCGCCATCCTCGTAAAGCATCGGGTTCAACAACGATGTCGTCTAAGCTACCACAGACCATTAACGGTACTGGCACTTCGCTAGGAGTCATACTCACCCGTTGAAACAGCGAGTGAGGTGAAAGTGAGCAATTTAAGTCTCGTTCCAACATTCTTATTAAACGCTTAACGGTGCGTTGGTCTTGATAGCCAAACAAATTGTCAACCATTGCACTAAGAGTCTTTTGGCGACATAAGAACGGCAGATGATTATAATAGTGAGCCTGCCAGTCAACGGCAGCATCAACTCCTACAGCTAATAAAGTTAAAGACTTGACTTTTTCTGGATATCGACGCGCATAAAGCAGTCCTAGCAATCCTCCGATGCTATGACCAATCAGATGCACAGGTTGATTGCACGATTTGAGATGCTTATGCAACAGTTCAACTGCCAATAACAGTGAACTCGCTTCATCCTGACTTTGGGAATACTCCCACTCTTGCACTGTCAGTTCACGCGACAAATAACCAAGCAGCGGCTTGCTAAAGTATTGCAAACTAGGACTTGTATTCAACCAAATAACATCAGGCTGTTTAGTCATTAAATTTTCCTTGCAAATAAATAATCTATTTAGCAATTAGTAGAAGCGCAAAGTTTTTCGCTACTAATCGCTAAATAACACTTTTCGGCTCAGGTTCTTGAGAATCTTCTTCAACTAATCTGAAAAATAGCTTACACTAAATCTTGATTTAATGAAAAGATTTTTCATTAACTATTTTGAAGATGAAAATCAGCGGTTTTATGGTCAATGCAGCATTGAGCGATCGTCAACCCTCCCCAAGCAGATTTCTTTCTAGTTCTTTAGATAGATATAACTTGAAAGTGGCATTATCCTACCATATAAAGGGGACAAGGGGACAAGGGGACAAGGGGACAATGAGACAAGGGGGACAAGGGGACAAGGGGACAAGGGGACAAGGGGACAAGGGGACAAGGGGACAAGGGGACAAGGGGACAAGGGGACAAGGGGACAAGGGGACAAGGGGACAAGGGGAACAAAGAAAAATTTCTCCCTGTCTCCCCATCTCCCCC
>NZ_JBPAOH010000059.1:0-40822 GCF_050875635.1 Tolypothrix sp. VBCCA 56010 | reverse complement strand
GGGAGACACCAAGCAGAATTCTTTGAGATGCACCTTACTTGATTTCCATTTTCGGAAACAACACCTAGTTTATAACGCTTTGAGGCTTAACTGAACCGTATTGCACTATATCTTTCTCCTGTTATATCTCTACCATTAGGTAATCGATTATCTTGGATCTGCTTCTCTAAACGTTTAATCTCCACTTCTTTTTGAGTACGACGCTTTTGTAATTTCTTGATGTCTTCGTCTAGCTCACTAATTTTATTGTGGTTTTTTATCAAGTAAGCAACCGCACAGCGTGTTGGAATGTCTTCTGTTTTTTTGTGGATCTCATATAGAATTTCAGTCAAGGATTTTGAATTATCTTCATTTACATTTTTTTTGGTATTGCTCTTTTTATTATTACTATCTTTTCTAGCTTTTTTTCGAGTTAACTTTGTTTGCGTGTCCTTCGCGTTATCAAGAGTAATTTGCTTTATAACTTTTTCTGGCTGAGTAAGGATTTCCTCTGCTTTAGAACGTATAGTTTGCAAATCACAATTACTTTCTTTTACAAGTTCAACATCACTTTTAAGTATGTTGTTGAGAAAGTACTCTTTATCCTCTTTCTGTCTTTTTCGTTTTTTGTATAGAGTAAGCCATGAAGAATAAACCTCTTTTACCAAAGAGTCTGCTGATGAGCCAAGACGACCTGACTGCTTCTCCAAGTCTGAATCTTTTGTCAGAGATTTACGTAATTCTGTGATTTCTTTCTTAGTTATTTCTCCCTTTTCTTTATTAGCTTCAAATTCTGGTTGTTCGCTTACACTCTTTAATAATTCGACAATCAGAGGAGTGTTTTTTTGAGTCATTTCTTCCCATACTTGGCGAAGTATATCTTCACTAGCATCTAGATGGCATCGTATGGTTCTATGGACTGGAATCGTGGATTTCTTCTTACGATCGCTACTCATGGTGACAACATCTCCACCAAATCAATAATTTTTTGTTTGTGTAATTAGAACTAATTACTTATTCGTCTTCGCCAGATAACGATCGCCCCTTGACCCGATCGCCATCCAAAAACCTCGGCATTGTCGCACTTGTTCAATAATGCTTTTAATTTACCACAAAACATTGTCACACATTGTTAAACATTATTGAGCCTTGTTCCAAGGTTACGGGAGTATGATGAACTGGCAACAAATCTTTGTAGTGTTGATGAGTCAGAGCGATCGCGTACAAACTTCGATATATTTCCCCAAAGATATCCACGAGGCTTTGGTGAGATGGGCTGAGGAAGAAGACCGTCCCATCAGTAATCTTGTTGTGCGGATTGTGAGTAAAGCGGTAGAGGAGCGCGAAAAGCAGCAGAATCCGCCGCAATAATATGTAGCTGTAGCAGATGAAGACAATTTGCGGATTCCTGGTATACGATATATCCTCAGCCACTAGATGAGCGAAGTCTTTTTGCGCTGTATGTTATTGGTTCTTTATAAGATGTACAAGCTTCAAGGCAAAGTGTCAGACGGGCTTGAGAACGTCTGACAATGTTAACTAGGGGAGGTCTTTTAAAGGCAACACAAAATGGCAATTAAAAAAAGTGAACTTTATAGTTCGTTATGGAAAAGCTGTGATGAACTGCGGGGTGGCATGGATGCCTCGCAGTATAAAGATTATGTACTAGTTTTATTGTTTGTTAAATATGTATCTGATAAATATGCGGGTGTCGCAGATGCGCTGATTGAAGTGCCTGAAGGTGGAAGCTTCCAGGACATTGTTGCCCTGAAAGGACAGAAAGATATAGGGGAAAGATGTTAAAGGCTTATTTAAAGCTGATTGAGCAAGAAGCGGAAATTAGTAAACAAATTAAAGTATTGACTCAATTTTTGGATAATTATGTGTTAACAAAATACGGGGATTTAACCGAGGACGAGATAAAAACGCTGGTGGTAGATGATAAGTGGATGCCGACGCTGCGACAGGCGATCGCTTCAGAGATGGATCGGATTTCGCAACGGTTGACGCAGCGAATTCAGGAGTTGGCTGAACGGTATGATACGCCTTTGCCGGAGTTGACCAGTAAGGTTGAGGAGTTGACGGCTAAGGTTGAGGCGCATTTGCAGAGGATGGGGTTGGTGTGGTAACGGATAAACAGGAAGGAAACTATAAAATTTATCTTGATGTTTGTTGTCTAAATCGTCCTTTTGACGACTGGACACAAGAGCGAATCCGTTTAGAAGGGGAAGCTATTCTTAGCATTATGGAACGCATTCGCACTAGAGAATGGCAGCTTGTTACTAGCGAAGCCATCAGTGTGGAGTTAGAGAAAATGCGTAATCTCGACAAATTGGAGAATATATTAAAATTATTGGAATTTGCTGTGATTAGTATCAACATAGATGAAGAGGTGGATTCTCGCTCGCAGCAATTGGAAGAATTAGGTTTTGGTCTTTATGATTCTTTTCATATTGCTTGTGCAGAAGTCGCTCAGGCAGATGTTTTACTTTCTACTGATGATCGGCTACTGAAGAACTCACTACGACATCAAGGTTTGTTAAAAGTGTCTGTGGATAATCTTGTAACTTGGTTGATGAAAACTTTTTTGAATTAGGAGGATAAATAAATGATGACACCAATTGAATTGAGAAAAAAAGGTTATCAAATTTTAGTAGAACATTTAGGACAAGTTGACGCTATTCGTTTTTTACAACAAGCCGGATGGGGAAGCGGTGACTATACACAAGAAAGAAAGGAAACTTTAGATAAAGTGACAAGAGAAGAGTTTTGGGAAGACCTTAAGCGGATTAGAGATAGAAAGGGTAATTAAGATTTTTGAATGATTGACGCAGAGGATTAAGGAATTGGTGGAACGATATGATACGCCTTTGCCGCAATTGACGAGTAAGGTTGAGGAGTTGACGAGTCGGGTTGAAGGGCATTTAAAACGGATGGGGTTGGTGTGGTAATGGAATGGAAGACAATTGAATTTCAAAACCTCTATGCTGAATCATCTCGTAACGGATTATATAAATCCAAAGAATTTCATGGGACAGTAATTCGTATTGTTAACATGAAAGAATTATTTGCATTTCCCTTGATCGGAGAGCAAGAAATGCAGCTTTTAGACGTGACTGATACTGAATTAAATAAATTTGGATTACAAACAGGTGACTTGTTATTTGCAAGAAGGTCATTGGTTGAAGAGGGTTCTGGTAAATGTGTTTTAGTAGTAGAACATAAAAAAAGCCCAATAGTATTTGAATCTTCAATTATTAGAGTTAGATTAAACAAAAATCACTGCCTTCCTCTGTTTTATTATTATTACTTCCGCTCACCTACTGGTCGTTTAGGTATTCAGTCAATTATTACAGGTGCAGGACAAAAAGGTATTAGAGGATCGGAATTAGCAAAAGTTATAGTTTATCATCCTCCGGTTACTGAACAAAAAGCGATCGCCCAATCCCTCAGCGATGTCGATGCCCTGATTACAGAGTGCGATCGCATCATCACCAAAAAGCGCAACACCAAGCAAGGCACGATGCAGGAACTCCTCACGGGCAAAAAACGCCTGCCCGGTTTTAGCGGTGAGTGGGAGGTGAAGAAGTTTGATAACCTTACCAAATTAATAACTTGTGGACTGGCAGCAACTCCGAAATATGTACGAGAGGAAATAGGAAAACCCTTTTTATCGGCTCAAAACGTGCGAAATGGCAAAGTTGTTTACGATAACTATAGATTCATAAGTTATGAACTCTTTGACCAAATAACCAAATATAGCAAACCACAAAAAGGTGATTTACTTTATACGAGGGTAGGAGCAGGTATTGGTGAAGCTGGTGTAATCGAAGATAATTTTGAATTTGGGATTTATGTTAGTTTGACACTCATAAGAACAGACAAAAATCAATTACATAATTATTTTTTACTTCATCTTTTAAATAGCCCTACTTATAAATCCATAGCCAAAAATGGTCAGTTTGCAGGTGGGGGAGTTCAGAACCTAAATGTTCAAATCGTCAAAGAATTTTCTATTTCCCTGCCTCCTCTTCCCGAACAAAAAGCGATCGCGCAAATCCTCAGTGACATGGATACAGAAATCGCCGCCTTAGAACAAAAGCGCGATAAATACAAAGCCATAAAACAGGGCATGATGCAAGAATTATTAACCGGAAAGACAAGGTTAGTTGATAGCGATAGAATATAAACACCAGGCAGGTAAATAGCATGAGTAAAATTTACAAAATTTATCTGGATGTTTGCTGCCTGAATCGAACCTTAGACGATTTAGAACAATCTCGAATTCGCTTAGAGGCTGAGGCAGTGACGGAGATTATTCAAACTTGCGAAAATGGCAAGTGGATATTGATAAATAGTGATGTTATTGAATTTGAAGTTAGTCAACACCCAGATTCATCAAAAAAAGAACAAGTCAACTCAATTCTGAGTGTAGCAAACATCTACATTCAATCAAGCGAAGAGATTGAATTGAGGGCAGAAGAATTAATGAGATTGAGTTTTCAATTTCAAGATGCTTTACATTTAGCCTTTGCCGAAGCAGGAGATGCAGATATATTCTTAACGACTGACGATCGACTTCTGAAAAAAGCAAAACACTATCAAACTACCTTAAAAATAGAAGTCGAAAATCCTACCATTTGGTTAATGACTATTTTGCAAACAGAAGAGGAAAACCATGAAACTGACGGAAATTAGACAGCAAGGATACAAAGCCCTAATTAATGCTTTAGGGGTGGCAGGTACACTGAGATTTTTGCAGCAATTAGGTGTGGGTTATGGTGACTATACCAAAGAACGTCATCAATGGCTCGATCAACTCACAATTGAAGACTTTCGTGACTATGTTAAACGAAAAAAAACTGAATAACGATAATAAGAACACAAGTATTAAAAAAGAGTCCCTACATAGGGTTTGGCGTTGCTTAAAACCAGAGGAATATAAATGAGTCAAGTCGGACAACACGAACGCCAAACCCAAAACCGCAAACAGGGCATGATGCAAGAATTATTAACCGGGAAGACGAGACTAATTGGCAGTTATTAATCAACGGCAAGGTTTCAACCGCCAGTCTCTAAAATAGAAGCAAGAACAAGAGCTAAACCGTACTATGGAACACATTGCTACCAGCGAATTACCCGAAACGCTCCAACAAATATTTGCAGAAATACAACGCACCAAAACACCCTTAACCGTCACACATGACGGGGAACCCTTAGTAATTATTTATCCTGCCACCCCTCAACCCCAGCGCCCAGCATTTGGAGCCATGAAGGGTAGCGGCGAAATATTAGGAGACGTGATTGCTCCAGTAATCCCTGCTACCACATGGGAAGCACTCCAGTGAAGCTCTTACTTGATACCCACATCTGGCTTTGGTATTTGCTTGGTAACGAACGGCTATCTTCTCAGCTTCAAACCACTATTGCAGCAACAACAACCGAACTTTGGCTCAGTCCAATTAGTATCTGGGAAACGCTAATCTTAGCAGAAAAAGGACGACTATCTTTACAGCCTAATCCAGTTGCATGGGTCGATTTAGCCTTAAATACCCTAGAAATTCGTGAAGCTCCACTTAACCGCCACATCGCTATTTTAAGCCGTTAGATTGAGCTACCACATCAAGATCCAGGCGATCGCTTTATTGCAGCTACCGCAGTTTACCACCAGTTAACATTAGCTACAGTCGATACCAATCTCACAGGTACTTCCTGGTTACAAACATTAAGCTAGACAGAAAATTCACGGATGACACAAATAAAGATGACATAGTTTGATAAACAGTGTCATATTTGAATCTGAGTAAAACCGTGATTATTACAGTGAGAGGGTTGCTATGAGCCAGGTCGGACAACGCGAACGCATAACCCAAAATCGTATTGTGCAACTATTCCAGCAACAATTAAACTATCGCTATCTGGGTGATTGGCACGACCGACCTAACAACAGCAACATTGAAACGGAAATCCTCAGCACCTTCCTTTGCGACAAACAAGGCTATAGCAACAGCCTCATCACTAAAGCCTTGTATGAACTCAACAAAGTCGCAGGCGACCAAAGCAAAAGCCTTTATGACATCAACAAAGAAGTTTATAGCCTCCTGCGCTATGGGGTCAAAGTCAAAGAAGAAGTCGGCGAAAACACCCAAACCGTTTGGCTGATCAACTGGGAAGAACCTCTAGAAAATGACTTTGCGATCGCCGAAGAAGTCACAGTCAAAGGCGAAAACACCAAACGCCCAGATATGGTACTTTATGTTAATGGTATTGCGATCGGTGTACTCGAACTTAAACGCAGCACCATTTCCGTCTCTGAAGGCATCCGCCAAAACCTCGATAACCAAAAATCCATATTTATTAAGTCCTTCTTCACCACCATGCAGTTTGTCATGGCAGGTAACGACACCGAAGGACTCCGCTACGCCACCATAGAAACCCCAGAAAAATACTTCCTCACCTGGAAAGAAGATACTAACAGTGACATCGCCGACCTTTTAGATAAACACCTGCTGCAACTCTGCACCAAAGAACGCTTTTTAGAGTTAATTCACGACTTTATTGTTTTTGACCGGGGTATTAAAAAAGTCTGCCGCCATAATCAGTATTTTGGGGTTAATGCTGCCCAATCTTACCTTCGTCGCCGGGGAGGGGGTATTATCTGGCACACTCAAGGCAGTGGTAAAAGCCTGACAATGGTTTGGCTAACTAAATGGATTCGGGAAAACATCACTGATGCTCGTGTCCTGATAATTACCGATCGAGATGAACTAGACAAGCAAATTGAGAATGTTTTTAAGGGAGTCAACGAAGCCATTTACCGCACTACAAGCGGGCAAGACCTGATTAACAAACTCAACAGCACCATTCCCTGGTTACTCTGCTCCCTAATCCACAAATTTGGCAAGAAAGACAAAGCAGACGACGCAGACTATAACAGCTACATTGAAGAACTGAAGCGTAGCCTGCCCAGCGATTTCAGCGCCAAAGGCGATATTTATGTATTTGTGGATGAATGCCACCGCACCCAAACAGGCACGCTGCACGACGCGATGAAAGAAATCCTACCCAATGCTGTATTCATAGGCTTTACTGGCACACCCCTACTCAAAAAAGACAAGCAAAACAGCATCAACGTTTTTGGTGATTACATTCACACTTACACATTCAAAACAGCCGTAATTGATAAAGTCGTCCTTGATTTGCGCTACGAAGCTCGCAATGTTGATCAAAACATCACCTCACAAACCAAAATTGACCAGTGGTTTGAAGCCAAAACTAGAGGATTAACAGAACACGCCAAAACCCAACTCAAGAAACGCTGGGTAAATCTGCAAAAAGTTCTCAGTTCAAAATCTCGACTGGAAAGAATTGTCAGCGATATTCTGCTAGATTTTGAAACTAAAGACCGCTTGCAAAGTGGTCATGGTAACGCCATACTCGTCTCTGGTAGCATTTACCAAGCTTGTAAATATTACGAGTTATTCGTAAGTGCTCGTTTTACCAAATGTGCCATTGTCACATCCTACAAACCTTCCCCGAAAGACATCAAAGGCGAAAGTACGGGAGAAGAGGAACTGACGGAAAAATTACGCCAGTACGAAATTTATCAAAAAATGCTCAACGGCAAAGCGCCAGAAGTATTTGAAGACGAAGTTAAAAAGAAATTTGTCGAAGAACCAGCCCAAATGAAGCTGCTGATTGTAGTCGATAAGTTGCTGACAGGATTCGATGCACCTTCTGCGACTTATCTCTACATCGACAAAACCATGCGCGACCACGGACTATTTCAAGCCATTTGTCGCGTCAACCGCTTGGATGCTGAAGATAAAGAATATGGCTACATCATCGACTACAAAGACCTATTTAAAAGCCTAGAAAAATCAATTAACGATTATACCAGCGAAGCATTTGAAGACTACGAACCAGACGACATCGATGGATTATTGAGTGACAGAATCGCAAAAGGCAGAGAACGCCTAAAAAATGCCAGAGAAAGCATCAAAGCCTTGTGCGAACCTGTAGAGCAACCCCAAGACACCTATGTCTATATTCGCTATTTTTGCGGTGCCGATACTGAAAACCCAGACATCATTAAAGAAAATCAACAACAGCGCATTGCTCTTTATAAGTACACTTCAGCTTTAGTTCGAGCCTATGCCAATCTATCCAATGATATGGCAGAAGCCGGATACAGCACAGCAGAAACTGAAGTTATTAAACAAGAAGTTACGCATTACGAACAAGTACGCGCTGAGGTAAAGTTAGCCAGTGGTGATTATATTGACTTAAAAGCCTACGAACCCGCCATGCGTCACTTGATTGATACCTACATCGGAGCAGAAGATAGCGAAATAATTTCAACCTTCGATGATATGACACTAATTCAGTTGATTGTCCAACGCGGTGCAAATGCAGTTGACGCATTACCCAAAGGCATCAAACAAAACCAAAAAGCTGTAGCAGAAACCATCGAAAACAACTTACGCAAAGTCATTATCGATCAACAACCAACCAACCCGAAATATTTTGATAAAATGTCCACACTGCTGGATGAGTTAATCCAAGCACGGAAAGCAGCCAGCCAAGACTATAAAGCCTATTTGCAGAAAATTGTTGAGTTAAGTAAACAAGTTGGTCAACCGAGTAGCTCCTCACAGTATCCTCAATCATTGAACTCTGCTGCAAAAATTGCTCTATACGACAACCTTAATCAAGATGAAGAATTATCCCTAGCGATAGATGACGCGATTCGCAAAACCAAAAAGGATGGGTGGCGTGGAAAGACAATAAAAGAGCGCGAAGTAAAAAATGCTATTAAGCAATATTTAGATTCTTCGGAAGATTGCGATCGCATTTTTGAAATAGTCAAAAGCCAAAGTGAGTATTAAAATGCACCAAATTACTATCGGGGAACTGGTCATAGACGTTGCCAGAAAAAATATTAAAAACCTACACTTGGCAGTGTACCCCCCTGATGGTCGAGTACGTATTGCCACACCTTTACACATAGATGACGAAGCTGTGCGTTTATTTGCCATCTCCAAACTAGCCTGGATTAAAAAGCATCAAGCTAGCTTTGAAACACAAGAACGCCAGTCACCAAGAGAATTTGTCTCTGGTGAAAGCCATTATTTTCAAGGTAAACGCTATTTACTAAACGTCATTTATTATCAGGGCAATCCCAAAGTAGAAGTTAGGAATAATACATATATTGACCTTTATGTAAGAGAAGGAAGTAATGAAGCGCAACGCCAACAAGTGATGATGTCCTGGTATCGACAGCAGTTAAAACAGGAAATTCCCTCATTAATCGCCAAGTGGCAAAAGAACATGGGAGTTCAGGTTGAGGACTGGGGGATAAAACTGATGAAAACTAAATGGGGTACTTGCAACATTCAAGCCAAACGCATCTGGCTCAACCTGGAACTAGCCAAAAAAGACAAGCACTGCCTAGAATATGTTGTAGTTCATGAAATGGTACATTTGTTAGAACGTCATCATGGCGATCGCTTTGTGGCTTTGATGAATAAGTTTTTACCTAATTGGAGATTCTATAAAGATGAGTTGAACCGTTCCCCCCTGGGAAGTTATTAAGTTCGACCTCTATATAACCAATTTTCAGGTACTAATGCCCTTTCATCAGTCCAAGGTTCTTCTACTAAAGCATTTTGAAATCTTTCATTATTACCGAGGTTTGCGTGTTCCATAATGATGATTTGAAAATGTGGAGATAATTCTTCACATACATCAAACAGAAAATCAAACATCCTTTCAACTGCTGCCATATCAGCATTAGCACGAATCATTTCGTCTGATGATGTTCCTTGTAAACTGAGATACGCTTCTTCTGATGGAAAATAAATTTGAGTAGGTTGATCCAGAAATAGAAAGCGTGGAACTGGGCGATTACGATCAACAAAATGTTTGTGCAAAGCAAGAAGTGTAATTAGGTGACAACCAAGCCAGTTTTCTCCTCCTCCCATTCTTCCCATAGGGATTGGTCGCTCAGGTCTGTCTGCGATTACAGTTAATTTATCTAAATCGAATCGGTAAGGAGAATCACTATGTTCTAGTTGTAGTCGTTTAGCCCATTCAGTCATCTATTGTTGATACTTCTCCTGCTTGAGCAAGCCAACGCCCAATAAATTCGGCTTTTTTGTAGCAGATAGCTGGTTCCGTATCGCTAGACCATGATACAGCCGAAATAGGCTTTAATTTACCATTTACCCAAGTAAATTTTCCATCGTCACAGATGTTAATGATACCAATTTGCATCCCAAAACCTAAAGCTTCTTTTGTATACAGGACTAAGTTACTTGTGCGATCGCCAAATCCTACACGAGCTTCAGGATGTCTTTGCAGCCAAATGTGTAACTTCGTTACTATTTTTTTAGGTAAAGCGTTTCTCGTTGAATTATGAAGGACAAGTGGTAGAACAAGAAAAAGAAGAGGATATGGCATACCCTGCTTCTTTTCGTTCTGATAGCCCTTGATGGCATTATGAAGCATAATCGAACAAAAAGCCGGATTTAGAAGATTGGCATATTCAAGTGGACGCTGCTCCCAAGACTGCACAAACTTCTCTCCTATGTAGTAGCTAGTAATTGGGTTAGTCTCTCTACAAATTTTGGATGCCAGTATACGCGGGGTAGTTTTTGGTCTGCGAGTATGTGGTAGCTTCCACGCATTACGTATGGTTCTGTAACTTGAGGACGAATGCGAATGTCAGCCTCTTGCTCCATCCATTTAAATACTTTTTTACCAAATTTTTGATACTCAAGCTCATTATCATCACTATCAGACATCTCATCTTGGAGCGCAAGCATATAACGCTCCCACTCATCTATTAATCTTTTTTCATATTGTTCAATTTCCCCACTAAAAAGTAGGTCTTCACGCACCCAGCGAGAACGTTGCTCGAATGCTTTGTAGTAATCTGATATGGCTTTTTCAATTCGCTTGTTATGAACAGCAATTTCCTTTAACTGAGCAACGAAACGTCTATTGTCTTGTGAAATATCAGGTTGCTCAGTAAGTTCTAAATCAAAAAAGTCTATTGGCAAAGCGTCAGGTTTAAATTGGTCGTTAATTTCGCAAATTTTATCTCGTACTTCAAACCCAGATATAAAATTTACAGAATTATCACGAAGATGCTTTACAATTTTTGCGAACCACCAGCCTTCTAGCCGTTCATAAACAGCATCTCGATGTTCTCTTCTAACTGCGATTAACTTTCCTTTAATTCTTGGTGTTATATCAACAATATCTGGAGAACTGTCAATAATTTGAACAGCGTCAATTAGGAGTTCTTGTTGTGTATTATCTAGAGCCTTGAATGCTTCAAAAGACGCAGTTAGAGATTTGTTACTTGATTTATTAGCAACCTCAAGAAGCTTTTGCAAAGCACCTTTAGAGTCTCTTTCTTTAACAGGGCGCAAAAAAAATGCAGCAGAATTTTCTGGAGCCTCAGCAGTTGTGACTAAAGTCAGCAAGGTATCAGGTAAAGAAATTTTCTTTTCTTGCAGTTGCGTACTCCAGACACGAATTGTTTTCCAAAGGTCAGTACTACTGTCTGTTAACGAGGCTTGAGCATTTGTATGATGCTTCAGTTGTAACAGTTCTAGAGGATTATTTTCATTCTCAAAAAACGTAATATCATCTAAACTCTCAACTGCAAGCTCTAGTTCTTCTTTATTGCTTAAAATTAAATACAGGGCATAGCGTGCTTGGAAAAGATACCCAAGTGCCTGTGAACCTGCTGAAAACCCTGTACTCATATCCTCCACTTACCTCGACAAGCGTGAATTTACTAGCCAAAGGCCATTTGTTTATTTTGATACAACTTTTTTATACATTAAAATGAAAACCTAACTGATGTTAGTTGGCATTTCTCAAAGCACTCAAACACATAAATTAAGTGAGTATGTTAGCCTGATGTATCTCTGACAGTACCTTATATAAAGCTTACAGATCATACTCGCATATTTCAAAAAACTATGCTATCAATCTTCAAGATTCAATAATGTACTATTATTTTCTGCTCAAATTGAACTGATGCTAATACGCTCAGAACTTATTTAATCTTCAGTATATAGAATATTTGTACTATTAAGATATAGTTTGCATAAAATTTCATAACTTTATCGTTCCGACAGTCTCAACTTAACCCGACCGCATAGCTTGTCTTGCACTCTGAAAAGCCTGAGTAAAGTAATAAAACTTAACTGAGAATATTGCCTAATAAGCTTGTTGCCTCTTTTTCATACTTCTAAAAGGGAGCAATGCGATTTTGTGAGGTCGGCTAAAAAACAAGCGATCGCTAATTTTGATACAGAGACTTCAAGTAAAGTAAATTACTAAATTTCTAAATACTTCCACTACAATTTATCCTTTTGAGATATTCCCAAAAGCGAGGATAGGTAATATTTTGATTCTTATCTAAATAAACTGTCTAATTGAATAACCGTAGATTGAAGTATTTTTTCTGACAAAAAGTCGGGAACGAATCCGCTTCAAGTATAAAATTTATCCAACTGTTTGGGGTTTAATCAAAGAAGCTAAAATTGAATCGCAAAAATTATTCCAGCTTCCAGCTACCCATTGGCACCGAAGATGCAGCATAATTTCTGCATTCTCTTTTAACCAAAATTTACTGTTACCTTTCATTCTTAAATTGACAACTTGTCTGATTAAACTCTCAATCGCATCCTACCGTTAATATTTGTCTTTTTCTCAAACCATGTCTTTGGGTTTTAGACTGCCACCATCCTTGAGTTTGAGCCATTGCTATATCAAGAAATGATTGAGATTGAGAAAGGTTATACAGCAATATAGCAATACATTGACCAGCTAAAATAAGGGCAGCTTCTCTAATTTTTTCTTCTCTTTCTTTAAGAATCCGCCCATCCCATTCACTAACATTATTCAATTCTAAAAGTTTCGTAACCACATCTTGAAAATCTGACAATGATTTGGTTAAATCTAAACTTGCATATATATTTTTTGTCATTGGTAGGCGCTTTCCTTTCTTAAAACTATTGCTAAAAGGGAATCCTACCTTTTTTTGTGATCTTCCTGACAGATTAAAAGTATGTACGTTTTGTCAATATGTCCTTGTACAGAAATAAATCTATATGAAAATGATAATCATACACCAGGAAAGGGGTAGAGGCGAGCGACGCCTCTACCCCCGACTATTCGATTATCATTATCAATAAGCAAGCACATAATATTCTAATCAACGATCGCCGATGATCTTCGGAGCGACCATTATTGGCTTTTAAGTATTAATACTATGAAAATTGTCATAAATATTTTTTTGTACTGAAAAGAACGTTCAACGATCGCATGTTCTTTGGGGTCATCTAACAAAATCGCATTGCTCCCATAAAATCATGCCACTGTTGGGAAATACGATATTGTCCCTTATCCTTACGTCCAACAGCTAGAGTAGCAACCCCTACCTCTTCAAGCTTCTCTACCATGCGCTTAATTGTTCGAGTACTTTTACCAAGCGCTTTCGCTGCATCTGCGATCGCATTCCTACGAGCCCATCTGTGATAGGTTAAGGTTATCTACATTTTGTCAATACCTCTAAAGAATTAGAAAGACAATTTTGATAATGATAATCGCTCAGAGCGGGGGGAGGAGAGCCGAGCATTGCTCGGCTCTCCTCCCCTTATTTAGATTATCATTATTAATAGTGGGGAAGCAATCCAATTTGGTGGGGGCGATCGTTAATCTTGAATAAAACGATTTCAGGATAAATAGGTTATTGTTAGGTTGCACAAAGATGTCAAACTAAGTGATGACTTTTTTGGCTCACTACGATGTCTAAAAAAACAAAGCGTAATCCCGACCATGTCAAACGACATAATACTCCCACCATAAATAACGAAGTCATTGCTCAACATTTACAAGCTTTATTAACTCCAGCAATTGACACTCAACAAAAATACTATAAGCAATTAGGATTACGCGACCGTATAATTAATTTGTCTTTCATGGTAGCAGCAGTACTAACACTGCTATGGAGACAAGTTCCTTCTGTTCAAGAATTAACTCGTCTTTTGGCACGAGAAGATTTGTTATGGTGTCGTGCTACTAAAATTGCTCAACAATCACTTGCTGAAAGATTTTTAGTTTTTCCAGCCGAATTATTTGAACGAGTCTTTAAAGATTTACTGCCTCAATTACAACAGAATTGGCAGCAACGTACTCAACGTCCACTACCAGATAGTATTAAGTTTGCACAGAGGAACTTTGAACAAATCTGGGTAGCTGATGGAACAACATTGGAAGCTTTGTTCCGTAAGCTTAAAAGCCTAGAAGACTTGAAAACAGGTCACTTAGCCGGAAAGATTTGTACAGTCATTGATTTGGTGACTCGACTCCCTATCGAGATTTGGTTTCATACTAATCCATCAGCAAGTGATACTAATTTTGAGGCAGTACTTCTCAATTTACTGACTGCTAAAACTCTAATTTTATTGGACAGAGGATTTTATCATTTCCTATTTTTTGAAAAACTTATTAATCAAAATATTCACTTTATTACTCGATTCAAAGCCAAAGCATCTATTAAAGTATTAAAGGTATTTACTTATGATTATTCTGTTAAAGACCAATTGATTCAACTTGGTACTGGTCGAGGTGGTGCACCAATCCTTACTTTACGTTTTATAGAGATTAAAGTTGGTAAATCTATGTATTCTTACATTACTTCTGTTCTTGACCCAAATGTTTTACCTACCTACGTTGTCGCTGATTTATATCGGCGACGCTGGCGGATTGAAGACGCTTTTCACACGGTCAAACGCTTATTAGGATTGTCTTATTTGTGGACTGGCTCTATTAATGGTATCAAGTTACAGGTGTGGGCTACTTGGCTTTTTTATGCTGTTTTAGTTGACTTAGGGGATGCGATCGCGCTCCGAATTATCTCTCTGTTTTGCTCGCATTTCTTTGGAGATGGTTTATCGCGGTTTATATCATTTTAGCGTTGCCTACGACAAGGGCAAAGCCAAAGACCCAGTTAAGTACTTTGCTGCAAAAGAAAATCAAGACTTAGGTGTGGTCAAAGCACTCCGAAAGCCTGTGCCCAAGCTGGATTTATCACCTTTTCCTCTACCCCCCTTGACAAACGCACAGTTTTCTTAACCTATCACAGATGGACCAACTTGGATCTGGGGGAATGACTAAGGTTGAGATACCGGTTAGGACGGACTCTCCTAATTTTGCAATCGCCACTCGCTCAATCCGAGGTAAAAATAGTCCAAAAACTGCGGCTTCATAGATGATCGCTTCATAATCGGCAGGATATGACTCTAAAAGAATTTCTACTAATAGATCTATCCCTTTCTTGGCATCATAGATCTTGCCTTGATAATCTACTTGCCCGACCACTCCTACTTGCCAAAGCACTAGCGTACTTCGCCGATCAAATACTCGTCGATAGATTACGAAGTCATTTGCTTCGTAGCTCTGACAACCATATCTTGCTGGATCTATTCCTATGTCAGCAAACAGACAATCTTCGGCAGATATTCCTGGTAGCATCTGCGCTTCATAGCCTTCGGAGCGTGCCAACTGAATTGCTCTATGAGGAGGGGCGGCAAAGACTCTGAGCAATGTCAACAGCCGCCTGACCTACACCACAGCCCACATCTAAGACATAGTCTCCTGGTTGAATCCCGGCTCGGTAGGCGAGGAAAAGGTTACTAGAACCAGTCAGACCAGTTAATTCTGATTCTACGCCTGCCTTATGGTCGTAATAATCGGCGACTGTTTGCTGATATTGAGAAGAATCTGCTGACGTTTGCCCGCTGGCTGTAGGTTTGATAGCCTTAATGTCTCCCAAGAAAAGTGGCAAGTTTGGGAACTCGGTAGAGAGGATCGCCATCCTGAGACTATCACTGGGGATAATTCCAGTCATATTGCTCGTTTGGAGTTCCTGAAAACCAGCTGTGCTAGCTATCTCCGTTAATTCACTCATTCGGCGAAATTGACCGCCAGCAGCAATCTGTTGAAATTTTTCTAGATCCTGCTGCTGTTGCTCTGATAGCGGTGACTCTATGACAAAATACTCCCTGATATAAAGTTTTCCCCCAGGACGCAGGACTCGATATATCTCCTGAAACAGCTGTTGGGGATTGTAGGAGTGGAAGACGGTTTCGATACAAATTACAACATCAAAAATTTGATCGGCAAAAGGCAGCTGGTGATAGTCACCAACTTGAACCCGAACCCGATCGCTCAGTCCTGCCTGTTGCACTAGCTGCTAGCCTAGCCACCCTTGAGAGAATCTTTCCCTAGAGGACAGCACCAGCTCTGAGAAATCCAATTAGTAGCTAAAGTAAGCCACCTAATCAAACCCTGACAGAAGCAGAAACAAAATCTTGACCTTTTTTAAGAAGAGTAGCTCTTCGGAGATTCTACTCAGCTTCATGCCCAGCAAAGATGCTAGGGCAAGATTACAGGCTTACGCAATAAAGAAGAAGAAGCTTCTACCCCGCCATTTGGTTGGGAGTTGATGATGCCGCTTGTTCCAGTGGAACGTACCACGGGAGCAGTCACTTTAGGCTGTATTTTTTTCTTCTTGTCTTCTATGATATTACTCCTTTGTTTTTTTCGTTGAATCAGGTTAGCTTTACCCTAACAAAATTAGAGTTTGGCGTTTCCTTATTCCTTATTTAATTTAGAGAAATATTGTTTACTTTTCAACCCCTTTTTATGGTTATTTTTTTATTTGGTTTGATTTTTCAATAATACTAATTTATATGTTTGAAAAAATATTGAATTTTAGCTCGCTTTTTTATTTCCTTTACCAAGTTTCAAATTACAGCATTTTTCAATTAATAAAATACAGACAATATTTGCTGTAAAGCACTTTTGTGCCCTAAGCGTGTATTCAAATAAGATGAAATTCGCTGTACTTTGCGTTACCAGATAATAGCAATTACTGAGTTTAAAGTGAGTTCAGGAGTCTGTAAATTATCACCTGTAAATAGTTTTAGTATAGCGAAAATTAAAGCTGTCAACTATCATTTGACCTCTCTTAATAATTAAAATTATTCCTACTTTTGTTAGCCAAATTGAAGAAAATATTTATAAGGCGTATCATTTCTCTGGTGAAAAACATTTCAGCCAGAGAAACCCGGTAACGTGAGAATTTTAAAAGTGGAGAAACTGTGGGAGTGCGATCTGCCTTTGGCAGCAAGCTTCGCTTATCGCAACTAAAACTGTATCGGTAAGGGAGCGATCGCCATCTCATTGTGTGAGAAATTTAAACAGGCGATCGCAAAATACTTTGACTGCTGGGACGTTTCGTGCGTAGCCTTTCCCCATGAAAATCGCACTTGTGTGCGACTTCCACCAACTGAAGATTTTCAACTACGCTCAGGTGTCATCTCCTTAACGCCAAATCCGACCCCTACGGAAGGGTATCTTTGTCTCCTCAGGTAATAAATCTTTTACCACTCTCTTCCACCAGTATCCGTAATCTTCGAGTCCTGTAGAGTGGGTAAGGCTTTCTATAGCGCTTGCCTGGTCAACTATCGGTATCAAAGACTGACTCCAGGAGGCGTTGTATATCTTGCCGTTGTTGGGATTGCTTGTCCTGTCTTTGGCTGTAATGCCGCTGCCTTCGGATAAAGGAAAGTAGTCCGTCAGTCCTGGTTCGTCACCACGCAACCGATGGTACATATCCGTTATATAAAACCTACTCAAAGCTCATCAACAATATTCATTGCTTATTACTTTGAGCTTCGTTTAATTCCTGCTTCATTCTGGTAGTGTCGGCACTCACCAGTCCACAGGCTCTCACCGACTAACTGCCGGATACGTACAAACTTAAATTGATTGCTGCGTTTAAATCGCGATCAAGGCTGAATCCACAATGACCGCACTCAAAAACTCGCTCATTCAAAGTGAGTGTTTCTTTTTTGGTTCCACAGTTAGAGCAAGTCTTTGAGCTTGGGAACCATCGGTCTACCACTACCAATTTTGAACCATACAACTGGCACTTATAGGTCAATTGGCGACGGAACTCAAAGAAACTCATATCAGCTATCGCTTTGGCTAGTTTGTGGTTAGCCAGCAGTTAGAGTCGAGAGGGGATATTATTCCCCGTCCCTCTCTGTTAGAACCGTGCGTGCAGCGAAAGCTGCACACGGCTCCCGATATTCTTAAGGGATAACCCTTTTACTCATGAGGTTTCTCCGTCATATAACTTACTGCTGCGTTCGCTCCAGTAGGGCATGTCTCCGTCGAAAGGTGATTTGTTTCCTTCGACATTGACATGTTTATTTTCGGAGTAAGGAACTTCAGGGAACGCTTTTTTTATCAGCTTTGTAGTTGATTCTTTGTCGTTCCTTTTTTCCTTATTAAGCACTTTCCACGTTCTCTTGTTGATGTGCCAAAGTGAGAACCTTGACCCGTCCATTTTACAGAAGCGGTGGTAGTTTCTCCATCCTCTAACTATTGGCGCTAGCTTTTCAGCTTTTAGCTTAGAACCATAATTCGAGTTGTTGACAATAGCTTTTACCTTCTGACGGAATTTTTTGAAGTTTTCCACCGAAGGCGTACTTCTAAATTTCCCGTTACTTTGCACTTTGAAGTGCCAGCCAAGGAAGTCAAAACCATCTGTCGCGGCGGTTATTCTTGTCTTCTTTTCACTAAGCTTCATTCCTTTGTTGGCTAGGAATTTGTCGATTTTGTCAAGTATCTCTGTTGCATCGTCTTCTGGTCGGAGTAAGATAACCATATCATCCGCGTAGCGGATTGATGGTTCTACGATATTTTTTCCAGGGGTATTTTTAGTAATCCTGAACCCGTTTTTATGATATCGGTGGATACTTTCGATACCGTTGAGAGCGATGTTGGCTAATAGCGGACTTACCACGCCACCTTGTGGTGTACCTTGTTCGGGGAATTCTGGGTTTACTCCGGCTTTAAGGCAGCGGAATATGCCAGACTTAATGCCTTTAGGGGCGATAAGGTTCTCCATGATTGTGGTATGGCTTATCCTGTCGAAGCATTTTTCAATATCGAGTTCAATCACTCGTTTATTGATTCCATTGCTGTATGAGCGTAGATTTAGGAACAGAATTTTCTGGGCATCATGTGCCGAGCGTCCTGGTCTAAAGCCATAGCTTCTTTCGTGGAATGTTGCTTCGTGCGCTGGTTCTAGTGCAAACTTTACAAGGCATTGCCAAGCTCGGTCTGCAATAGTTGGAATTTTTAGCATTCTGGTACTGCCGTCCTTTTTAGGGATGGGAATACTACGTAACTTTTGGTGATACCAATCATTACTGGATGCTTTCAGCAGTTCCTCTAATTCCAATCGTTCCTCAAAGGTGAGAGACTTTTTGCCGTCGATTCCTGCTGTCTTCTTTCCAGCGTTTAGCTGCGATATTTGACGAATCGCCAAAAATCTAGCTGCTTTGGATTTCAGAATAAGCTTTTGAAGTGACAAGGCTTTACGCTTGTTTCCTTCTCGAATAGCTTTGAACACCCTACATTGCAGGCGAAATAAGTCGCGTCGGAATTTCTTCCAGTTTAGATTCTTCCAAGATTCACTAGTCTGGTGACTGTGCCTAATCATGCTCTACTCCGTTAGATGTTTTTCTGAATACCTTGCAGCAATTACGCCGCATCCTACCCAAATCAGAGGAGTTCCGTATCTCGTCTTACCTACCTGGGATTCGACCGTCCCAAGACCTTTGATTCGTTTTTATTCGTTCCCTCAGATGATTGGTTGTTCCATTAGGTGTAGCCATTTTAACCATCAGAAACCCATGATTCTTGCAGCTATCCAGGAAACAATGCTGCGGGTCTTGCTCTGATAAAGTCGGGTTCTAGGGATATGTCCCGCTTACGTATAGGTTACTTTTCTAGGCTCGGTTTCACCGTGGGAACCCCCTGTTAGCACCAGTGTCCACCCATAACGGTAGTCTGATTGTGCCCTGTTCCCAGCTTCACTCGGTAAGAATCGAGCTTACTCGGTGTGGGCAGATAAGGAGTCACGCATGAATCTTGCGGGTGGGACTTTCACCCACATCAGTCTGAGAGTTCAGTGTCTAGTTATCTAGATTTCACTGGCTTAGTTATGTACGGGCTGATTACCGTGATTCACTAAGCAACGAATCGCACTTGCTGATATATTCAAGTCCTCAATCACTACTGTGCCGTGGTTCTTGGCGAGCAATGTGGTGAGCTTGTGGAGTGTATCTTTACGGATGTTGGCAATCTTCCTGTGCAATATAGCAATCTGTAATTGCGCTTTTTTCCAATTAGCCGAACCGATAATTTTATGGCGGTTCAACCATTGCATTCTGGACAATTTAGCTTCATATTTATTGTAGGATTTAGCACCTAGAATTACCTCGCCAGTTGAGAGTGTAGCCAATGCTTTGACTCCTAAATCAACGCCTACAACGCTTGTTTGACTTGATTCTGAAGAATCTACTTCAAAACGAAAGCTGATAAACCATCTATCAGCTTGGCGGCTAATTGTTGCATATTTAATTAATACTTGAGGCAATCGTTCATAAGTTTTTAGGATACCAATCACAGGTACTTGAATCTTATTATTGCCTAATATTTTGACTGTACCTTCAAGTGTGAAAGAATCGCGCTTACCTTTCTTTTTAAACTTTGGAACACCAGCAGTTTTATTAAAGCATCGTTTCCATGCTTCTCTTAATGCCATTAATGCTTGTTGTGGTGTGGATTTAGATACTTCGTAGTACCATTCATTTTCTGACTTTACCAATCCTACCAACCATTTGTGCAGGTCAATAGCAGTAGGAAACTTAATCTTAGAGTCGGGATTTGCTTTGTTATGGTCGAGAATTTGTTTAGTTAACGCAAGACCCCAATTCCAAGCGTGACGTGCTACTCCACAATGTTGTATCAATGCTTTGCGTTGTTGGTTATTTAGTTTCAATTCTGTTTTGAAACCTAATAGCACTATGACACCTCCTTAACTACTTGAGTTATACCGTCTATGAGTTTCTTATTTTTCTTAGAGCGTGAACCGTAGAGACGCGCTGAGAACACAGTGATAAGTTCAATCATTAGACAGTGTTGCCAGATTATTAAGAAATATATCTTCTAACTTTTATCGAGCAAAGCTTTTATCAAAATCTGGAGAACTGACCAGAGGTTGCACTAGCTTAAAGAAGTGGAATAACTCATTTCTTGCACATAAAAAATAAAGGTCAATTTCATGACTAAGTATGAAATGAGGCATTCGTTGGAGGTAAAGTAAAATTAAGAATAGTTGCAAATCGCGGCGGCGATTGGTAATGCTGCACTTTAAGGAAGCGATCGCCTATCAGAACAAACCATGCAAATGTTTGTCGAAGCAAACATGGTGCAGAAGCCGGCAATCTTGCGTTGAAAAGTTCTCCATTCAGGAAAAGATGTCAAGGGATGTCCAAGGATTTAGTTACAGTTTCTAGCCTTTTTCAAGAATTCCTTCACATACGTCCAGAAAACTGGATATAACTGACAATGGCTCCTGCTGTAGGTAAATTAGTAGCAACCATAACCTGATTGATATTGCATACCCTTAACATCGCTTCTTGATTTGCCACTTTTGATGCTTTTTTGAAAATCTCTCAAAAAAATGACTGCCAAAATATCTCCCGAAGCTACCTTTGCAGCAATAGTTTGATATCCTCCAGATGTAGCGGCAGAAATTTGTTCGGTGATAATAATAACCCAAGTTGCGGGTTATCGACGGATGTGTGTTTGTTACCATTCAATTCATGCGATCGCTGACAACAAATCATGCGATCGCCTGCAACAAGGTGGCAATGGCGCTACGCGTCACCGGGCATTTAACTTGCTACAACTGTTCAGCTACTTAAATAATTTTCAGTTGTATAAATTACTTATTCAATAAAAGCTTGTTGAAGAGTAAAAGAAAAAATGAATGCTTGTAGCTTAAGTAAAAACCCTTGATAAGTGACTGCATGTATTGATTTTGGGAAAACACAAGTGATACTACTAAATACAGTTTCGATATAATGCCGAGTATGTTGTTTAATATATTGATTCCACGGCTGATCTTGACGCTTGGAGTTCTTTTTCCGCATGACTTGTAAAGAAATTTGACTTGTTTGTTCACTCGTCACCTCAATGGTGTAATCAGTGTAAGCTGAATCACCATAAAGTTCACTACCAGCTGGGAGATTTAAAGGTAAGGCAGAATAGCGCACGTACATCGTTAGCATTACCAGGCATAAACACAAATTCTACGCGACGTGTCGGCGGACAGAAGATTCTGTCCGTCGAACCGTCGCAGGAATACCATTTTTGGTTGTTAATAACTGAACTCGAACGCCGTAAAAATATCGTTTTTTCGATGCGATGTAACCTGTATACTCCTCAGACTGGATTATTTTTACATTAAAGATCCGGATGTTGTCACAGATGGGCACTGGAAACGAGTCTAAAAGATATTCAGTGGAATCACTAATTTCTTTCAATATCATTCCTATTTGATGAAACAAGTCGTTGATTAACATTGAGACACTGTGTAATCTCCGGTTAAATCGTGACTTTTCTAACATATTAGATATCAAATTATGGTCTTTCATATAGCTACAAGCCTTGCTCTGATTACCATTAAAGAACATCGCCGCGCAGATGGCAGTTGTAATAATTTCTGCGTCATTCATCTCTCGGCGACAGTCTTCACTATGCCTAATCGCCTTTAACAAGTCATCGATAATAGCATAGACAGTAATTATTTCGTTTAACATATTCCCCTCCGTTTTTCATATCTGGAGGGGATTTTATTGCACAAAGCGATCACCTGAATCAATAACTAGCAACTTGGGTTAATACCACTTTGGCTGGATAATATTTCGCTGACTGAGGGCAAAGCTTTTGAGCGATCGTGCGTTTCTCTAGGCAGTAAGGATTTAGTGATTTTGTACTATTTCAGCAATAGAGTAGTCAGTCGTGGATATTCGCCTATTTTGCACAAGAGTAGTCTTTTATGTCAGTTATGCCAGAAATATATTCTGGCATCTAAAAAGCTGACTAGGTAACTGCCTAATCCCGTGGTAGCTAATAAGAGTTGCTTATTGTTTTTGTAATAATACAGATTCTCTCAAGTGCAATCCATATAAGCCTTTGTCAGTATTATGATACAAATTGGCTTATGTCAGATTTATGCCACTTATGCCTTATGCCAAGAGCATTATTTTGCTATAATCTATGCCAGGAACCAGACTTGAACTGGTGACACGAGGATTTTCAGTCCTCTGCTCTACCAACTGAGCTATCCCGGCGCGGCGTTTGCTTGCCACGATTATTAATATTAGCAAACTAATAAGGGTTCGTCAACTAGCTGAAGGAAAGAAAAATTTATGCCGCTTTCATAGTCAACTTCACCCAGCTAAAAACAGCTACGAATACGATAAACTGCACAAGAACAATACTTGGACCAGAAGCAAAGTTGAAAAGACCCGATATGATTATGCCAGCGATGCTGGTGGTGGAGCCGAAAATAACTGACATTACCAGAAAGCGGCTAAAGTTATGACTTATTAGTTTCGCAATCGAGGCAGGAATTACTAAAAAGGCATTTACCAGTAAAACGCCGACGGCTTTAATCGCCACAGCAACGGCTAATGACAGCAATACTACAAATGCGTAGCGATACAATTGTACTGGAATGCCTTGAATCTTTGCCACGGCGGGGTTAAGGGTCAACAAAATTTGCTGGCGCAGGCTTGAAAGTAAGAATATGCTACTTAAGACAAGCACTAACAGTGTCAAAATTAAATCTGTGGTATTGATGGCGAGAATATCGCCGAACAGCACACTCATCAAGTTGCCGCGATATCCTTGAATTAGGCTAGTGAGAATTACGCCTAGAGCTAATGCTCCTGACAAGACAATACTAAGAACGCTATCGCTACCTAAATCGGTTTTGTCAATCAAGTAGAGGACAACAACGCCAAAAACTAAAGTAAATGGTAGTAGCATCCAAGTGGGGTTTAACTGTAACAACACACCCAACGCTACTCCTACCAAAGCAGCATGACCAACAGCATGGCTGAAAAAAGATAACGAACGCAAGGTGACAAAACTACCTAAAACACCGCCAAGTATTCCCATTAAAACAGCACCAGCGATCGCACGTTGCATAAAGGGAAATTCTAACAACGTCACCAAGTCATTACCATTAATGACAGCTAGCCAAGTCAACAAGCAATCATCGCTTATATACATTAGTAATTTCTGATACTTTGTAATAGTTATACTGGAAGTATATAATTTTTCGACTCATAAAGTAATTGCACTTTAATTTTTCATGCTATGTCAGCCAAAAATACTGTTGCTTATACTGTCAATAATTCTCTTCCCAATACGAAAGATATACACAACGACTCAAAAGACGAGATAAATGATGATAATGTCCAACCCCTACAAGAATGGCTTCTTAGTAGCGATAAAGCCCAACGCATGGCAGAATTTTTTAGCTTTTTAGGGGATGCTAATCGCTTGCGAATTCTCTCTGTTTTAGCCAAAGAAGAACTTTGTGTCAGCGATTTAGCCGCATTATTAGAAATGAGTTAATCTGCTGTTTCTCATCAATTGCGAAACTTACGGGCAATGCGCTTAGTCAGTTATCGCAAACAAGGTCGCAATGTCTTCTATCAACTTCACGACAGCCATGTTTTCCATCTTTACCAAGCTGTTGCAGAACACCTTGATGAAAGTGAAGAGTGAGGAGTTAAGAGTGAGGAGTGAGGAGTTAAGAGTGAGGAGTGAGGAGTTAAGAGTGAGAAATAAAATCATAACTCCAAACTTTTAACTCCAGACTTTTAACTCCGCGCCAAGGCGCCTCCTAACTTTTAACTCAGTGGTGATGATGGTAGCGACTGAAAACAGGACTGTATGTTGCTAACAGATTTTCTGGTGATAAAGCAATTTCTGGCTTTCCAGTACAAACAATAGTTTGATTGAGACAAAGAACGCGATCGCAATGCCGACTTACCATATCAATATCATGAGAAATCTGCAACACCGTCCAACCCTCTTCCTGCTTTAATTCATTCAACAAAGCATAAAAATCCGCCGCACCTTGCACATCTACCCCAGCAAAAGCTTCATCTAATACCAACAGTTTCCTTGATACCACCAAGCAATAAGCTAGCAACACTCGCTTTAATTGACCACCGCTAAGAGTCCCAATAGCTTGATTCCGCACATGGTAAGCATCAGTTCGTCGCAAAGCTTCTGCTACTGCTACTGATTTTTCCGAGTCTTGTTTCCACAACCTATGAAAAAATGACTTTTCTCCTTGTCCCCTTGTCCCCCTGTCTCCCCTGTCCCCCCTGTCCCCCCTGTCCTCTTCATTCACCCATCCCAGTCCTACCAACTCACTAACAGAAATCGGAAAACTGCGATCAAATATGAAATTTTGCGGCATATAACCCAACTGATGACGTAAATGCCCTAGTCTTGTAATCGGGCGACCAAATATTTCAATTGTCCCACTACTGCGCGGAATCAAATCTAAAACCGCTTGTACTAAAGTACTTTTACCCGCACCATTGGGACCAACTATGGCTGTATTTGTTCCTGGCAATAATTCAAAAGAAACATCTCTCACGGCAGTTGTTTTGCCTTGGTATACAGTTAATCCCTCTACTTTTAAAATGGGGAATGTCACTTCTTGGTCACTGGTCATTGCGAATTGGTAATTGGTAATTGAGTAAGAACAAACAAAGAATAAATCATTAATTTAAACATCCAATTTATTTGCAAGCAGTTTCTAAAGTTTGCAAATTAGCTTTCATCGCTTCAAAATAATATTGCGGATTCGTTTTACCAGTTTCCAAAGAATCCAGCGGACGTAAAGTCAAATTCAAATCTTTGGAAAGGCTAGTTAACAATTTGTTATCTACTCCCGGTTCGCTAAACAAAGCTTTAACTTTATACTTTTTGACTGCATTAACTGCATTTTGCACATCTGCTGGTGCAAGTTGATCTTCAGGAATTTCTACTACAGCAAGCTGTTTAAGTTTATAGCGTTGTGCTAGATATGGATATGCATCATGGAAAGTGAGAAAAGTACAGTTAGGAGTTTTTTCTAAAGTCTGTTCAAATTCGTTATTTAAACTTTCTAATTCTTTGATATAATTGGCTGCATTCGCTTCATAAGTAGCCTTATTTGCGGGGTCAGCAGCAATTAAACCATCGCGAATATTGATAACTTGCTGTTTAGCTAAAACTGGATCTAACCAAACATGGGGGTTCCCCTCAGCGTGTTCGTGTTCTTCTTTCGCGGTTTTTTCTACGGGAGAAATTTCATTTAAAGGTTTAATATTAATGCTGGCATCAATTTGAGCTAATTTAGGATTTTGGGCATTTTTTACTGTATTTTCGAGAAATTCTTCTAAACCCAAGCCGTTTTTTACCAATACATTTGCAGTAGCGATCGCTTTCACATTATTCGGTGTAGCCTGGTATTCATGCACCTCTGTACCCGGTGGCACTAATATTTCTACATCTGCTGCATCTCCAGTCACCGCTTTGGTAAATATATACATCGGTAAAAACGTTGTCACTACCTTAGTTTTGCCTGTTCCCGAAGATGCAGCCTCTTGTACTTTCGGTGACTGTTCCGGATTTGTAGCCTGATTCGTGTTCGCTTGGCTACATCCGACAACTGTTAACAGTAATAAAGCAACTAATCTTTTTGTTTTATTTACTACACGATTCCCAAACACTGTTTTCTCCCCTTAAGATGCTTGCGTATTGACAATGAGACTTATTCTATCTCAAAATGAGAATAATAATTCTCATTCTCGGTATGTTTGCAAGATATTTAGAAGAGCGATGGCTCCGCCAAAGCATGAAAGGCTAACGCACCAGAATATGCTATATTTTGGCAATAGTATGGTGCTGTTTTTCCTCAAGCTTTACTTAATTAGTGATAATTTATAGGTTTTTCCTGTTAAAGGGTCTGCTAACTCTGATAAATTAACTGAGAAGACTTATTAATAAAATCAGCTGTCAGAGAAAGACTGTAGTAGGTGTGAGGAGAAAAATGAAAACAGTATGGAAGTCTTTGTTGGCTAGTCCAGCAGTGTTCGGTGCGATGCTATTTGTTAATTCTGGGGCTATGGGAGGAGAAACTCCAGCCACTAGGGAAATAACTGACCCGCTAGTGACTGAAAGTAACACCGAAGACCAAAAAATGTCACAGGTGAACTCAGTTTCTCAACTATCGGACGTGAAACCTACAGACTGGGCATTCCAAGCGTTGCAATCGTTGGTAGAACGATATGGCTGTATTGCCGGATACCCGAATGGCACATATCGCGGTAATCGGGCGATGACAAGGTATGAGTTTGCCGCAGGTTTGAATGCTTGTTTAGATCGAGTTAATGAATTAATCGCTACAGCTACAACTGATTTGGTAACAAAAGAAGATTTAGCCACATTGCAAAGGCTGCGAGAACAATTTAGTGCGGAATTGGCTACGCTGCGCGGTCGTGTGGATGCAGTGGAAGTGAAAGCTGCTGAGTTGGAAGCGAATCAATTTTCTACTACAACTAAACTGACTGGCGAAGTTGTGGCTGTAGTCAGCGATGTCTTGGGTGGAAGAAGAGTTAATGATGAAGACATTGTAGAGGAAAATACAACACTAGGGGCGCGAGCGCGTGTAGAATTTACTACCAGCTTTACAGGCAAAGATGAACTTTTCACCAGAATTCAGACTAATAATATTGTCAGCCCTAACCTTTTCACACCAGAGGGTAGCCTGTTTTTTGGTGAGACTAGTGAAGATGCTAGCAATGATGCTTTAATTGATGCATTGTATTACAAATTCCCCCTTGGCGAAAAGACAGAGGTGATTGTTCTTGCCAATGCGGGTGCGGCGGACGATATTACTAATACTGTCAATATCTTTGATGGAGATGGTGGATCTGGTGCTTTATCCAGCTTTGGCGTGCGTAACCCAATTTATTACCATCTGGATGGTGCGGGGTTGGGAATAAATCAAGAGTTCGGTGATAAATTATCACTTTCGTTAGGATATTTGGGGACTACAGCTAATGACCCCACCTCAGATAATGGCTTGTTCAATGGACCTTATGGGGCTTTGGCACAGCTTACATTTAAACCAAGCGATCGCTTTACGATTGGCTTTACTTACATCAATTCCTACAATGAAGAATTAGGTACTGGTAGCAATCGGGCAAATCCGATATCATTCCTTGGATCTCAACTTGTCCCTCCTCCTTCTGTTACTGGAGAACCGGGCGAAGTGAATGTGCCATTTGCTAGTAATTCCTACGGTATAGAAGCATCCTTAGGTCTGAGCGATAAATTTGTTTTGGGTGGTTGGGTAGGCTACACCAACGCACGCAACCTATCCACAGAAGGAGGATTAGTTGACCGGGGAGAACTTGATATTTGGAACTGGGCTGTAACTTTAGGATTCCCAGACCTCGGTAAAAAAGGCAACTTAGCTGGCATCATATTTGGTATGGAACCAAAAGTAACAAGTTCCAGCATCAATGAAATCTCTAGAGACAGAGATACTTCCTATCACATTGAAGCTTTCTACCAATATCAAGTGAGTGACAATATCTCCATCACCCCAGGAGTAATTTGGTTAACCGCACCAGATCATAACAACAATAACGATGATGTTGTAATTGGTGCCTTGAGAACTACCTTCAGCTTCTAAACTGAACTTTCCCCAGCGCAAATGTACTAAGCAAGGCTTAAAACGTTGTGTAGTACATTTGCACTAAATTTCGTTCAGTTTAAGCTGCAATAAGGCGGAATTTCCAAAGCGCATGAGATAGCAACTTCAAAACGCAGTCGTAGAAAAAAAGACCAGCCTCCCACAGCCGGTCTTGAAAATGTTTTAACGTTGTCTTCTCAAAAGAGTTAATCCCAATTGCGCGTTCCCAAAACTTCACGAGCAATCTTTCTTCACAATATTGTAGCAGTCAACACACTTTTTTTATTGCGATTTAATAAAAAAAGATAAGAAAAAATACAATCAGCCTCTGTCTTTAAGAATAGTTCAATGGATATAGGGGGAGTGGGGGAGTGGGGGAGTGGGGGGGATGAGGCAAATAATTCTTTTTTCCCAATGCCTAATGCCCAATGCCCATTACCCATTGACTAATTGCGGTTGTCCCCAAAGGATGCGCTCTTGTTTGTAAATGGCAATTCCTGGTTTGGCTCCTTTCGGTTTGTAAACATACTTTGGCTCAGTGTACACTACTGGCGCTTGATCTGTTTGACGAGCGCGACTATAATATACAGCAAGATTGGCGGTAAATTGCAAATCTGCTTCTTCTGGCACCGCACCGGGTTCTAAACGTAGTAGAACATGGCTACCGGGAATTTCTTGAGCATGAAACCACAAGTCATAATCGCCGGCTACACGAAAGGTTAAATAATCATTTTGGCGGTTGTTGCGACCGATTAAGATTTCAAAACCGCTGGGAGTGCGGTAACGATGAAAGTTAGTGCTAGCGGTTTCATTGAAAGTGCGGTTGCGATATTCTGGATCTTCTAGATACTTTTGTCCAATCAGTTCGTCGCGGATTTCGTCTAAAGCTTCTAAATCTTCTACTGTTTGGTACTTGTCTATTTGCGCGATCGCCATTTCTACTTGTTCTAAATATGCAATTTCACCATTCACTTCTGCCAGCAACGGTTCTACAGCACTTTTGACACGTTTGAGTTTTTGATGCTGTTTGTAAAGGCTTTGGGCATTTTGCACCGCATTTTTATCGGGTTGAAGTGCGATCGCTACAGGTTTATTATTTTCAAAGTCTGCTAGGGTAATTTCCTTCATCCCTGGTTCCCATTCTTGCAGATGCGCCATCAACAAATCAGCTTTTTGGCGATATTCATCCGCTTGTTCTGATTGTTGCAAGCGTTTTTTAAATGTATCAGCCTTCAGGCGTAATTTTGCCAAAATATTATTTAGCTTCTGAGTCAACTGATGGCGCAGTTGAGAAAATACCTGTTTATTTAACTCGTCTGTATAATAGCGGTAAAGTAATTCTTGAATATCTTTAGCTGGTGTAACTCCACCCCAACCGATTACAGTGTATCCATTATTTGTCCAAGCTGGGTGAAACTTTTGCGTTTCCAAAGCTTGCAGCCATTCTTGCCAGCGCTGAAATAATCTTTGCCAATCGTCGGGTTGCAGGGTATCTGTTGCTGCTTCTGGATCTAACGAAGCTGCCTGTAACATAGTATCTAACAGTGCTGCACTCAAACCGCTATAACTTTTGAGTAACTGACGCTTGATCGCTCCTGGGACTAAGCTTACTCGTTCTTGCCAGCGTTGTTGAGATTCGCTCAAACTGGGGATAGTATTAGTAAGTTTGGGTGGAGTTTCGTAAAATTGTCCGGTTTGGATCGGACGGACGGTAGATTGTTGCTGACTAACTTGATGGGCAGCGGTGATTATTTCATTATTGGCATCGGTGAGGATGACGTTGCTGTATTTGCCCATGATTTCAGCGTACAGATGATATAAAGCAGTTTCACCTGGACGACGAGCAAATTGTAAATTAATCACACGTTCCCAAGGTGCGATCGCTTCAATTGCTACCAGCGCCAAACCACCCAATTGATGTACTAGTTGCTGGCTAAATGTAAATGTATCAGGTTTTCTGGGTGGCGGATCGCCAATACAAATATGAGCAGCTTGAGGATGCCAAGAAATTTCTAGCCAACCCCGCTGTTTCAAGGTGCGTAATGCCACAGCAATAGTATAGCGATCGCGCTGGTAAACTTGCTCTAAGCGTGATGGTAGCCAGTTAGCGCGGATTTCGCTACTTGCAGCTGTGAGAGTGGTAAAGTCAACTGGTTGCAAAGCGATTAATTGTTAACGTTCAAATGTTGGCGATCGCTATGCTTCTATTTTCATTTAGTCAAAGCATAGCAGACCTCAACTATCATAGCGGTTACTTGTGGTAGTAGCTGGCATTGTATAGCGATCGCTACTGCTCAAATCTACATAAGCAGCAGTCAAACTTTTGGGGTGTGGATTTTCGAGGCAGTTTGCGGTGTAGATTTTCTTCCCGCAAAACTGCCTTCTTACACATACTTATATTTTTTCAATAATCTTTGGAGAATTCCTATATGATTTTGACAGCTGGTAATTAGACAAATATTCTATGTTTAAACTACTTAGATACCTTAGTATTTTTCTCATTACTGCCTGTTTGCTATTTGCTTGTAATGCTTCACCACCAACCGAATTAAAACACCCTCCTTTGAAAGTAGCATTTGCATCTTTTATTGGGGAGTATCCAGGTATCATTGCTCAAAAAAAAGGATTCTTCAAAGCCCAAGGTGTAGATGTGGAACTAATTCATAAACAATACATCCAATTGGAACAAGCAAATTTCAATGCGGGTAAATATGATGGTATTACATTATCCTTGGGAAGTTTTATAATGTTGAGTGCCACAAATCCTGATATACAAAGCGTAATAGTTATGGATGAATCAACAGGAGCAGATGTGGTAGTTGCCCAATCACAAATTAAAACCGTTGCTGACTTAAAAGGGAAAAAGCTGGGTGCAAATCTAGGCGGTTTTAGCGAAGTTTTTGTGACTGAGATGTTGAAAAGTGCCAACTTAACCAGCGATGATGTAAACTTGCTTAAATTAGAGGCTTTAGAAATTCCTCAAAGTCTGAAAAATAATGTTATTCAAGCCGGACACACTTGGGAACCTTATCTTTCTGAAGCTATTAAATCAGGGGGACATGTTTTATTTACCAGCAAACAAACCCCTGGCTTGATTTTAGATATGATTATCTTTCGCGGTGAAACAATCCGCGATCGCCCCGAAGACATTCGGGCATTTGTGCGAGGATGGCTGCAAGCCGCTGCTTACTGGAAAGCAAATGTTCCAGAAGGAAACGCGATCATCAGCAAAGCCTTAAAAATTCCTAGCAATACACTTTCTCTGGACAAAGTAAACCTAACTAATTTAGCTGAAAATCAAAAATTACTTCAATCTAGCAACCCTAACTCCATCTACAAAGCTGCCAAGATATATGCAGACTTTTTTATTCGCTCTGGAAACGTGACGCGCATTCCTGAGTTAAAAAGTTTGTTCAATTCTTCCTTCTTGAATCCTCCCTCCTAGTTTAAAGCCATGCAGCAGCATTTTTTGGGTGGCATCCGTAGAAAGTTGATCGCTTCGTTTCTCATTGTTGCTTTGATTCCTTTGCTATTCTTGGCATTTATTAACAAACAGACAACTGAAAAAGCACTAACTGAAAACGCAAAACAAGCCCTATCTGCGGCGGCTAACGAAACCGCTAATAGAATAGATGCCTTTATTGATGGAAATCTCAATGCCGTGCGCGTAGAGGCGATTTTACCAGGTTTGGCACGCTACCTCAGCCTACCTCCAAAACAGCGAGATGACAGCCCGGAAATGCAATTGGCGACAGAAACATTAATTCGTCTCAGTCGCAAAGATATGCTCAATATTATCTCCTATGCTTTACTTGACTTAAACGGGAAAAATGTATTGGATACACGTACATCGAACATTGGCAAAGATGAATCAGTGGAAAATTATTTTAAAAAACCGCTGCAAACTGGGTTATGCTTTGTTTCTAGTATGAAGCGATCGCCAACAATTCCTGACCTTGTTAACCTCTTTTTTAGCAGTCCGGTTCGCAATGCCAAGGAAGATATATTGGGTGTATTGCGTGTTTCATACAATGCTACTGTCGTCCAGGAGTTAGTAAATCGAGAAACTGAAAGGGCTGGGGCAAAATCATTTGCTATTCTTTTAGATAAACATAATATTTATTTAGCACATAGTACTGCGCCACAACTTATTTTTAAATCACTTGTGCCTCTGCCTTTTGATGTTGTAAATAGACTACAACAAAAAGGACGTTTGCTGAATTATCCTATCAAAGAATTGGCAACTAATGAGTCGAAAATTAAGCAAGCATTAGATAATAAACAGTCGTATTTAATTGCATCTTTGTCAGTAACAAGTAATCAGCTTAATCTGATTGCGATCGCTCGTTTAAAATATAAACCTTGGTCTGTGTTGTTTGCACAGCCTCTTGCTATTGCCCTAGCACCTGTAAAAAAGCAAATTCGTGACACAATGTTTCTATTTACAATTATCGCTTCAGTAGTGACAATTATCGCTTTTGCGATTGGGCAACTGCTAACAAAGCCGATAATTTACCTTACCAATATAGTTTTCCAGTTTACCGCAGGTAACTTAGATATCCGCGCCAAAATTACTTCAAAAGACGAAATAGGTCAACTGGCAAAATCCTTTAACGACATGGCACTTCAGTTACAAACATCTTTTGAAACTTTGGAACAACGGGTACACGAGAGAACAGCAGAGTTAGTAATTGCTAAAGAAAAAGCAGAAGATGCGAATCAGAAACTAGAACAACTGGTAAATCTAGATGGTTTGACTCAGGTGGCTAACCGTCGCTGCTTCGATGGACGGCTGCAAGCAGAATGGAAACGCCTTGCACGAGAACAACAACCCCTGTCACTGATTTTATTCGATGTTGATAAATTCAAATCTTACAACGACTATTATGGTCATCTTGGAGGCGATGATTGTCTAATCAGAATAGCGCAAACAGTGCAACAGATGGTTCATCATCCTGCTGATCTATTAGCGCGTTACGGAGGAGAAGAATTTTCGGTACTCCTCCCCAATACTGACTTAGTAGAAGCGATCAAACTAGCACAAAGTATTCAGCAAGCAATTCACGATCTGGCTATTCCCCATGCACAGTCTGATATCAAAGATATCGTCACTGTTACTTTGGGTATTACTTCTGTCATACCCTCTTGCGACATCAAACCAGATACACTCATCGCTTCAGCCGATAAAGCACTGTACAGTGCCAAACAAAAAGGGCGCGATCGCTATTGTACTCATTAAATATATAACGCCGTGTGCGACTTTCTCTCAAACCTAAGCGATCGCTTGATGCAACAATTCTATTCTCTTTTATAGAGACGTAACAGTGCTACGTTTCTACAAAGGTTCTGGATAACGCATATTTAATTTCTTGTCTATTACAAAAGCAGGGTGTGGGGTGTGGGGGATGGAGAGAAAACTTTAGTTCTGGGTAACAGCCACGTAAAAAAAAAGATGTCCATCGAGACACGCAGTGCGATGAAATACAGCGTCCTTATTTCAATCCCACGTTAAGTGCGCGTGGGTCTTTACACCCTTCTGAAAGTAAAGCATATCCTACGCACTTATCCCATGCGATCGCAAATCTTTTGAAGCTGATCTAACAATTTATCATAAATTTCATATAAAAGTATAACAAATGACTTGACTTTTGGGAACCCTCTAGGGTAATGATGATCACAACTTTGTCTTCAACACAACTTCAGCCTGGGGATAGGTATTTTACAAATACATTTTTTCTACCATTCGAGCTACACTTACTAAACCTAAAAATTGTTGATATGAGGCTGAGGTTTAAACGCCGACGGTTTGGTCAGCTTGCGATCGCAAGCTCATTGGGGGCTATATTGGAGAGTTGTGTAAGAAAGACTCAAGCTCAACGAAAGCCTCAGTCTAATACTTCATCAGCGATATCCCCCGATCCAAGTAGTTTTGTTGATGTCAAACTGCGTATCAACGGAGTAGAACACGCGCTGAAAATCGAACCTCGTGTGACACTACTTGATGTGCTGCGCGAGCGTCTGAATCTGACTGGCTCGAAAAAGGGCTGCGACCACGGTCAGTGCGGTGCTTGTACAGTGCTGGTTGACGGGCAGCGGATTAATTCCTGCTTGACTTTTGCTATCATGCACACCGACGCTGCAATTACAACCATTGAAGGACTGGCACAAGGAGAAAAACTGCACCCGATGCAAGCCGCGTTTATTGCCCGCGATGCGTTTCAATGCGGCTACTGCACACCGGGACAGATTTGTTCGGCGGTGGGTTTGGTGAACGAAAAACACGCTAAATCTGATGCTGACATTCGGGAATTGATGAGCGGTAATATCTGCCGTTGCGGTGCTTATCCAAATATTGTCAATGCTGTGCGCGATGTCTTAGAAGGAAAAAAAGATGCAGCCGTTTAGTTATAAGAAAGCAGGACAAGCGGATAATGCTGTGGCATTGGTTACTCCAGATGCTGAAGCCTCGTATCTTGCCGGTGGTACTAGCTTAATCGATTTGATGAAGTTGAATGTACAGACACCAAGAGAGTTGGTTGATATTAACCTACTGCCGCTAACCAAGATAGAAATGCAGGGCAACGGCGTGCGGATTGGCGCAATGGCACGCAATAGCCAGGTTGCTTATGATGCAATGATTCGCGAGCGTTACCCTGTGCTATCAGAAGCGTTGTTATCTGGGGCATCACCGCAACTGCGGAACATGGCAAGTGTCGGCGGGAATTTGCTACAACGTACCCGCTGTTACTACTTCCGCGATACTTCCATGCCATGTAACAAGCGCGTTCCCGGTTCCGGCTGTCCGGCGATTGAGGGCTATAACCGGATTCATGCGATTCTTGGCGGAAGCGATCGCTGCATTGCCACCCATCCATCTGACATGGCTGTGGCAATGGTAGCACTCGATGCAGTTGTGCAAACACGCGGTTCCAACGGAGCGCGTAGTATCCCACTCGTCGATTTTCACCTTGTACCAGGCAATACACCTGAACGGGAAACGGTTCTGCAACACGGAGAGTTAATTGTTGCTGTTGACTTGCCTGCTTCACCGTTTGCTAGGCGATCGCACTATTTGAAAGTCCGCGATCGCGCCTCTTATGCCTTTGCAATGGCATCGGTTGCGGCTGCATTAGATATTCAAAATGGGATCATTCGAGCCGCACGTATTGCCCTGGGTGGTGTAGGTACAAAGCCTTGGCGTGCTTATGAAGCAGAAAAATTGCTCCTTAACAAGCCAGTAAACCAAGCAACGTTTGAAGCAGCAGCAAAGGCGGCGATCGCCACAGCTAAACCTCAAAAATACAACGGGTTTAAAGTCGAATTAGCTAAACGCACAATTGTCAAGGCGCTGACGACGGTGGGAGGGATGGCGTGAATACAGCAGATAAAAATACAGTTGTCGGCAAACCGCTTAACCGAGTCGATGGACATCTTAAGGTGACTGGCGGCGCACGCTATGCGGCTGAGTTTCCGGTAGCAAAAATTGCCTATGGCGTAACGATTCAAAGCACGATCGCCAAAGGTAAGATTGCCCAAATTGATACAAAAGCAGCGGAGCGCTTACCGGGTGTGCTAGCAGTAATCACCCACCTCAACGCACCGAAGGCGTTTGGAGATAAAGGAGGCGGTCGCAAGCTGCAAGTACTGCAAGATAACATTGTACTTTATAGCGGTCAGCACATCGGTGTCGTGGTTGCGGATACCTTTGAACGAGCTATGCACGCGGCTTCGCTGGTGCAAGTTCGCTATGAGGAAGAAAAGCCGACCATAAATATGAGGGAGAACCTCGCTAAAGCATACTTGCCTAAGGGTAAAATTCCCAGAAACGAGCCGCCGGATAAGTCTCATGGCAATGTCACTCAGGGACTAGCAAGTGCTGCTGTCCGCGTCGAGCAAACTTATACCACCCCGGTGGAAAATCACAATCCGATGGAGCCTCATGCGACAACAGCAGTTTGGCAAGGCGATCAATTGCTGCTGTATGACGCAACTCAGGGGATTTTTCAGGCTCAAGAAAAAGTTGCCGGAGTATTGGGAATTGAGCCAGCGAATGTCCGCACTATGTCTTACTATGTCGGCGGTGGCTTTGGCTGCAAAGGGTCGGCTTGGTCGCATGTGCCTTTAGCGGCAATGGCGGCACGGCAGGTTAAGCGCCCGGTTAAGCTGGTGTTGGGACGGATACAGATGTATGGACCTGTTGGCTTTCGACCGGAGACAATTCAACAAGTTTCTCTAGGTGCAACCCGCGAGGGAAAATTAACCGCACTGCGACACTCTGGTACTTCGCAGACTTCAACCTTTGATGAATTTATTGAACCGGTTGGTAAAAGCGCACGCATGATTTATGCTTGCCCGAATATCGAAACCAGCCACCGTCTAGTTCAGCTCGATACGGGAACACCAACCTTCATGCGTGCGCCGGGAGAAGCTTCAGGCTCGTTCGCCTTAGAATCGGCAATGGACGAACTGGCTTATGCGCTGAAGATCGATCCCGTCGAGTTGCGTCTGCGTAACTATGCTGAAGTCGATCCCAGTAAAAATCTGCCTTGGTCGAGCAAGTCACTCAGAGAGTGTTACAAAGTAGGAGCAGAGCGGTTTGGCTGGCAAAAGCGCAATCCTACGCCGCGTTCGATGCGAGATGGCAATTATTTAATCGGTTGGGGGATGGCTACGGCTACATACCCTACTAACCGTTCTCCGGCATCGGCGATCGCTCAAATTATGGCAGATGGTACAGCCGTTGTCCGAACCGGCTCGCAGGATATTGGCACGGGGACTTATACGGTAATGACTCAGGTCGCGGCTGAAGCGCTCGGTATACCAGTTGAGAAAATCCGCATCGAGTTGGGTGATACGAATTTACCAGAAACCCCCGTTTCCGGTGGCTCACAAACCGCCGCTAGTGTAGGCTCGTCCGTGCATTTGGCGGGAACTCAAGCTCGCAGTAAGCTTATGCAATTGGCACTTGCCGATCAAAAATCGCCCCTCTACGGCTCAAATGCCGAGGATATAATTGCCGAGAATGGCAGCCTTTTCTTAAAGAATAAATCGTCTGCAAGCGAAACTTATGGGGCAATTCTGGCACGGCATAAAATGAAAATGATTGAAGCGCGTGCAGATGCCAAGCCTGGAGAGGAAAAAGAGAAGTATTCCATGCATTCGTTTGGCTCACAGTTTGCAGAAGTGCGGGTTAACCCTGATTCGGGTGAAGTGCGAGTAACGCGCTGGGTGGGAGCCTTTGGTGTTGGACGCTTGCTGAATGCTAAAACAGCCCATAGTCAACTCGTCGGCGGGATTGTCTACGGCATCGGCATGGCGTTAATGGAACATACTGTCATCGACCCCAACCGAGGACGTGTTGTCAACCATGATTTAGCTGAATATCATGTGCCAGTAAATGCAGACGTTCCGGCAATTGAAGTGTTGTTCGTCGATGAGCGCGATCCACACGTTAACCCGCTTGGCATCAAGGGAATTGGTGAAATTGGCATTACCGGAACTGCTGCGGCGATCGCCAACGCAGTTTATCACGCAACAGGCAAGCGCGTCCGCGATTTGCCTATTACACTAGACAAGTTGCTGTAGATAGAAAATGCGATCGCCCAAACGATGAAAGCGAAATTAGACGATCGGCGATCGCTACATTACCAGTACGAGCAAGAAGTTCATACGCGGCAATGATATCCTGTAGTTTCTTTTGCGAATCAGTAGAAGTCTCAGGGCTGATGACGACTAAAGTATAATTTGGTACTGTTAGCTCGGAATCACTGTAGTTACGTCCGCATAAGAGATTAATTGCTGCCGTTGAGCTTTAAGGAATTGCGCGATCGCATGTCTGATCAACTGCAACGCCGAAACGATAAAAGCTCAATCATACGATTAGCGATCGCTAATTTCCAAACTCAACAGGACTTACGCACGGGTTATGTAAAATTGTAGACGCGCCTTCTTCGGCTTGCCGCAGGCTACCACTCCAGGCGCAAAGGTCACGGAGTAATGAGATGTGAGTTCTACGGATAACAAAGCCCAAAAAGGTTGCTAGATATGAATGTGCTCAACTGGAGAGACCCAGGCAAGCGCTACGATTGAGAATCAGCAAAAAAGTCACATTTAAAGTTTTTGTGAAGCCAGTAAAGAAGACAACAAAAAGCTTAGTGAATTTATTATGATACTAGTGATTTTTAAGGATGCTGTGGTGAGTGTAAATTAGTAGGAAAACCATAGATATCTAGTTATCTTTACAAAATTAATCTGGTTTTCTTAAATGATCGCTCAGTTTTCCAGCTGCCTTGAGTAGGAAATTTTGTGCTGATGACCGCCAATTAAATCCCTCCCTTCCATCCTGTGCATCTTCAAGTTCAATTGGCTAGCTTTGATGATTGTAGTTCTAATTAGGAGTCCATTCAAAATCGTGAAAACCGAAAAGTTCGCACTCTTGACTATTATAGCATTAGCTACCTTAGCTAGCACTGCAACGGCTGCACGAGCAGTCTCGCTCGTCAATCAAGCCTTAGACGTTCTCCCAGCGCCTCCCTTGGGTGAACCAGTCTTCACTTTCACCCAGCTAGGAGATACGTCCCTGCCATATGTTAGTCCTATTCTCACGACGGGATCGGGACCTGCACTAAGGATTAACAATAACCTGAATAACTTGGATGTCTCTGTCGGTGATATTGTGTATCGTCTGTTAAGCCCTGATGCTCAGTTTGGCACTGTTACTTCAAACCTTTACACGGTCACGCTATCTGAAAACAACTCCGTTGCAACATTCACAGGCGCGCGCGTCAACCCTGGTCAAGTGTTTCGCATTGAGCGCACGGTCAGCGATGGATCGCCTGTCGATTTTACCTTGAGATTATCTACCGCAAATGAAACGAACACGCGTGCTGTTCCTGAACCGACCACAATTCCAGGTCTAGCGCTTGCAGGTGTCGCTTGTGCCTACATCCGTCGGCGCAAACAGCAAGCCGCAAAGTAAACAGTGAAACGAGATATCTGACTTCTGAGTTGCAACCCCGATTCTAGGGACGATCCACATCAAGCAATCGGATATCTGGTTAATGGCAGCTACAGGCGGTCGCGATCGTACTACCGTTGTGTTGGTCGAACTTACGTTCAATTAAGTTGATTAATACCAAGTTGCAATCATCTGTGGTATTTCTCCCCTTGCTAGAAAGCTCCTCTGCTTCACGGCAGTTGCTCCACTTGGTGAAACCCCAAGACCGCACTGCCTCCCCTGCCTGCCAAAACTAATATGTTTGAACACAACTAGGTATAACTTGCGATCGCTTCCAGCGGGCGGTTACGCCATCGCAACTGGCTTTTTGCGGGAAGGACGCTTGCGTTCTGATTTTTTCTTCAGTCCCACCGCTTGAGCTTGATCGCTATCTGACCAAGCCCCGTTGGGGCGGGGTGTAGGGTGTGGGGTGTGGGGTGTAGGGAAAGAGATAGCCCCAACAACCAGTGGGAAACATACGCCCCGTCTTTTAAGACGATTGCGTTGGTCTCTTAATCATACGCCCCGAAGTGCGCCGTCTTCTCCCTTACACCCTAACCATGCAACCCCACACCCTTCTTGTTGACCCATATTGACCGCGCACGACTTCTTTCATCGCTAATACAGCATTATGAAATTCCCACTCTGCTAATCGAGCAGCATCGGCAGCAGCACGGTATAAAGCTAGTTTCTCGGTTTCGGTTTGTTGAGAAATCAACATCGCCTGATAAACTTCTTGTAAGTTTGCAGTAGAGGCATCAGCACGAGTTGTGTTGTAGGTGCTGACGGTTTGCAAACCGTGGAATGAGTCAATATCTTGACTAATGGTTTGAGGGCGCAAACGGCGTGTTGTATCTTGGATAGTCATAGATGTATACAGTGGTATAGTGTACATTTAATGTACCCATTGCAACTAAAAAACTATCAGTAAGATAAAGTTTTTAAATCGGGCAAGCTTTTGCAATGCATCGACTTGCATTGTTAATGCATCGACTTGCATTGTTAATGCATCGACTTGCATTGTTAATGCATCGACTTGCATTGTTAATGCATCGGCTTGCATTGTTAATGCATCGGCTTGCATTGTTAATGCATCGGCTTGCATTGTTAATGCATCG